>DYQV01000626.1 GCA_020719105.1 Rikenella microfusus | reverse complement strand
AAAAAAAAATGACACTCCACTTTCAAATACACCTATAATTTCATCGGATGGCTTTTATGAGTAGCCTCAATTCTAAAATAGTCCTTCTTAAATTTGATTATGTTTCCGAAACGCACTATATTTAATGCATAATAGAAACATATTGCTTTATGAATTACCTGGAGTTTCGAAACAAGTTGTTCGATTTAGGTTGTTTTAGCATCAACCAAGTGTATGGCTGGCAACCAAATTTTGACAGGAACAACATTGTGCGATGGACAAAAAAGGGATTGTTAATCCGGCTTAGGCAAGGGTATTATACATTTCCCGAATATAAAGGCAAGCCTGATTTTACCCTGTATTTTGCCAACCGTATCTACCGCCCCTCATATATTAGTTTACACACGGCATTGGCATTTTATGGAATAATACCAGAGGGTATAGTTCAAATAACCAGTATTACTTCGTTGAAAACGGCCACCTTTAACAATGATTTTGGAGCGTTTTCGTACAAAAGTGTACGCAATGAATTGATGTTCGGATATACCCTTAAACCTTTTGCCGATGGACGGACTCTTCAGTTAGCTGTTCCTGAAAAGGCACTCCTCGATTTGCTCTATCTTTATCCGTTCTATAATACCGAACAGGAATTAAAAGAACTGCGTTTGGATGAAGATTATATGCAAACCGATTTTGACCGCATCCGTTTGGAGGAATTATTATCACAATTCAAAAATATAGCATTGGAAAAAAGGGTTAAATTACTTATAAACGCCTATAATATATGATACCGATAGACCTTATAAAAAACTATTTCCCTGTGGGAATGAGGGATAATGCATCGTTTCAAAAATATATGATAAAGGAATATCTGCAATTACTGATTCTCGATTTTTTGTCAACAACTCCCTATATCCGTAAAATTATTTTCATAGGAGGGACTAATATTCGGCTAATAAAAGGGATTGACCGGTTTTCAGAAGATTTGGACTTTGATTGTACCTCATTGTCTGAAGAGGAATTTATGGAAATGACTGATTTAGTTTTGCAGTTTTTGAAACGAAACGGCATGCATGTTCAGGTCCGTGATAAGGAAAATGATAAATTAAAAGCATTTCGCCGAAATATCTATTTTCCGGAACTGCTTTTTGATTTGGGATTATCGGGTCACAAAGAGGAGCGGTTCTTAATTAAGATTGAAAGCCAGGATCAGCAAATTGAATATGAATCTGTTATGGTTAATATTAAGGGTTGTGGTTTTTACTTTTCATTTCCGGTACCTTCCGATGAGGTATTGTGCGCCATGAAATTAGCGGCTATGATTTTGCGACAAAAAGGACGTGATTTTTATGATGCGATGTACTTGATGGGATTTACAAAACCCGACTACCACTTTTTGGCTGCCAAGATCGGTATTCAAAACATAGAAGAACTAAAGTTAGCAATTACAGAGCTATTGAAAACTGTAGATTTGAACAAAAAGATGAAGGACTTTGAGCATTTGCTTTTCAATAAAGAAAATAGCAAACGTATCGGTTTAATTGGTGAGTTTATTCAGGAATTGTGATAGGATTATTCAAAGTGCTGAATTTGATAGGCACTAATTGTGATTCTACTCATTTTATTAATTAACTGCTTAGTAAGCTGCCTCTTTTTTATTTATACATCCTTGCATTTCCAAAAAAAAA
>DYQV01000104.1 GCA_020719105.1 Rikenella microfusus | reverse complement strand
AATCCGGGTTAAAGCAGGAATGCATTTCGGCAAAAGGGAAAAATGTCGTACACCCAAGAATTTGCACCTGTTTAAGAATTGCAATAAACCATTTATACAGTTGCCTTTTTATTATTCAATAAAGCCTGCAAACCGATGTATAAAAAAACTGCTGCAAGCAGAATAAATGTAAATACAACCCAATTATTTGTTATCCAGCCAATGGAATGAGTATAAGTGGGAATAGTGCCTAACAACAAAGCCATGGTTGTAATTCCAAAGGAAAAACCGGCACGCCCGGGTAAGGCATTTGAAATGGCGACTAAAGTTATAGGCATTGTGAAGTTAAAAACAAAGATTCCAAATATACCCAAAACTGGATAGGACGCTCCAAATGCCAATAATGGAGCAGCAAGCAAAAGTCCCGATAATCCTGTTTTGAGCCAACCAAACCTATCTGCCAGAATACCTCCCATCACTTTTCCTAAAGCTATTGACAAGGTCAATAGTATCAGCAGATAAAGATTTGATTTCCATGGAAAAACAAGAGTCATTCCTATAAGTGATCTTATGGAAATGGATAAAACTAAAAATAGGATAATTAGTAAAACATAGTTGATTGCATGTTTTGAGACTTTTGTAATTGAAAATGTCGGCACTTTTGTAATTAATAACACCCCTATCATAAGTATCAATAAAATTGGAAAAAGCAAGAGATTAAAAACCACTTGATAAACTGCTAGATAAATACCCAATGCCAAGCCAATTCCACCGGGAGCCACAAAAATTCCCGAATAAATAGCCTTTTGGCTATCGATATTTAATGCTATTTGCCCTCCTCCTACATGAAAAAGTGCATTTCCAACACCAGCGAACAGTACGGCAAGTATCGGAGTACTTAAAAAAACAAAAGCCCCTACAATAAAAAGCAATCCTAAAATAGCAGCAATCTTAGGGTGAGAATAGCTATCCAACCATAAGCCAAAGGGCAATTGAAATCCAAATGCAAGAACGTTGTAAATAATTATATGTAACCATAAATCATTTTGCACATCAATAACTCCCATTACAAAAAAAGCACATGAGGCATCAACCAATGCATGGCTTAAACCGTAAACCAAGAGAAAAAAGAATAGTTGCAATGACTTACTGCTTCGAATAGCCACCATTATTTAACAATTTACTATAATTATTCGCAAGATTAATCAAACTATTGGAAATCAAATGCTGCATTTTATATCATTTTAGCCAAAATGTTTAATAAAAAAATGAATGCATTCTTAGAAACTGTTTAAATATTATATTGAACCCACTTTGGTGTTCTAATTATGTTGTCTTGTTTTCCCCCGGTTTACACCGGAGGTTATCCATATTCAAGTCTTTCAGACTTGGGTGTCCTGAAAACCCTAAAAGGGTTCAATCCGAATAACCATGGGTGTTAACCCATGGAAAATAAATGATATAATACAACAACCCTGAATGGGTTGAACCCTAATGTAAGTTGAATATAAATTTAAAAAGTTTCTTACTTTATAATTAATTATCCCAGATTAAATCCAGTTAATCAATAATCCAATTAAAAATGACGACGTATTGCAGGTAAAGGAAATTATCAATGCATTTTTATAGCTTATTCGTAACATACCTAACACAATCACCGATTCAATCATTACAGCTGTTGCCTCGCAAATAATTGTATAAAATAATTCCATATGAATGAACATTGGCAGGATAAACCACAAATAAGGTAAGGTTGAAAATGTCGCAATGATGCCAGTTAATACTAAAAGCCATTTCTTAATGAATATTGACTTATAAACCAGCTTAAATAACAGGAATAAAACGGTGGTTTCGATAAATACGGTTAACAACAAAGCTTTTAAAAAGCTAAACTCATAAGCCATCCAATTCAACCTTAATCAATGAATATCTTTTTTGTTTCAACCGCCGTGCCCATGGTAATAGTTACAAAATAGGTTCCTTTAGAAAGATTTTCCAACGGTATGGAATAATTAAGTAAGGCCTCTGTTTTATTTGTATTTAAAATGCTAACCACTTTACCATCGCTGGAAAGTATTTTTATTGATATAATGCCTTGATAGGTACTACTTAATTTAATGTAAAAACTCTTTTTAACTGGGTTTGGATATAGCTCAACAGTTGAATTATTTTTACTTGAAGGAATGGCAACAATTAATTTTTGAGATAGTAGTGTACTATCACCCGCATAGGTGTAGGTGATTACTGAATCCGATTTGCCATTGTTAAACTTATTCACTTCCATATACTTATAAAGAACTACTGAAGTTTCGGTAAAACCAACAATTCTGTAAAATTGGTTAATAGCTGAGATAGGTATTGAATTCGACAAATATTCCCCAAAACTTTCAATTGGTATATTTGACTTTATTACGCTATTATCCTTCAACCAATCTATTGTTGTGATGTCTTTATCTGATAAATAGGAATTCTTTACTGCAAAAATATTGAGAGTGTTATATTTATATCCTTTTACCAAACATTCCGAAGAAGTTATTAAATAGGTCGGAATTGACTTTGGACCCGTTACATAACCTAACAATGATATATCAGTATAATCAGTTAAGTTGGTAATTTTAACACAGGTCTCCACATAATGAGAGTTATCTGGCAAAATATCACAGTACAATTTTTGGCTCGTTATTAAGAGTGAAATCAAAAAAATTAGTTTTAGAGTTTTCATAAATTTTTGATTTTAAAAATATGACAATCAATTAACTTTATTCCAACTAAGTTGTTTACAGCCATCATTTTTTTGTTGACAACCTTTTAAATTTCGAATAAATTCTATTTTAAACGGCTATTGTGATTCTGATTGAATTTATTCTGTTAAAAATTAATAATTTGCATCTTTCAATTTCAGTTATCCAAAGGTAATAATTCTTACCTAGTAAAGCAAAAATATATGCTCCTTATCATAAAAGTCATCCAATGATTGGCTAATATCAGTAATAAATAATATTCCACAAATGGTCAAATTATTTTGAACCGTTTGTAAAACTCCAATCTTTTTGTACTTTTAGAGGACAAATTCCCCCATTTGCGTTAAACTTATAATAGCCGTTTTATGATTATTTCGTTAGAATGCTATTGCCCTACTCAATGGGGGCAGGTATTGAATGTTACTGGTACTCATAGCAAATTGGGAAGTTGGAAAACCGAAGAGGCTTTGCCCATGCAGTGCATTGCTCCCAATAAATGGAAAATTGAATTTGAGGTTTCTGCCGAAGAACAGCTCAAATTTTCGTACAAGTATTTTCTAAAAAATGGTGGAGACCAATCTTTGGTTTGGGAACACGGGAAAAACAGGGAGTTTTTTAAATCATCCTCCCAGTTTGACAGCTATCATATCAAAGACCTTTGGTCAGCCGGCAATAATGTGCAATTTTCCTGGACAACATCTGCATTTACCGATGTAGTCTTTCGAAGAGATAAAAACTTAGAAAAAAAATTTACTCTGCCTTCAAAAGCTTCGCGGGTTATTTCATTTGCGATAACAGCTCCACGAATTAGCAAACAGCATTTTCTTGGTATTGTAGGTAATTGCAATGCTTTGGGAAATTGGGATGTAAAAAACGCATTGCATTTAACCGGTTGTGATTTTCCGGTATGGAAAGTAGCTATAAATGCAAAAAATGTCCCGGCGATATTGGAATATAAATATGTAATTATTGACCCAAATAACCCGGAGCAATTGATATGGGAAGCAGGAAGCAACCGTTTGGCTTTTCTTAGCAACGAATCAGAAAAAGAATGGTATGAAATTAATGAAGGATTGTTCCGCTTTCCGGACAATTATCTTAAAGGTGCAGGGGTAAGTTTACCGGTTTTTTCAATACGTACTAAAGATAGTTTTGGAGTTGGGGAATTTACCGATTTAAAGAAAGTGATTGATTGGGCTTCAAAGACAGGACTGGCCATGATTCAGGTGCTTCCTGTAAACGATACCCAATCGACCCAATCGTTCCTTGATTCCTATCCCTATAAAGCCATATCGGTATTTGCATTACATCCGCTTTTCCTAAATATTTTTAAAGCTGGTAAATTAAAAGATGAGGCGCTCTATGCAGATTATCAAAGATTGCAGCAGGAACTAAATCAAAAACCTTCGGTGGATTATGAATTAATTGTTAAAGCAAAACTGAATTATTGCAAAACGTTGTTTGCCGAAAAAAAGGCAACTTTTTTAAAAAGCGAAGGATTCCTGACTTTCTTTAAAAATAATGCTTCGTGGCTGGTTTCCTATGCTGCATTTTCATACCTCCGCGATATTAATGGAACCAGCGATTTTAACCAATGGGGGGTCTATAAAGAATACTCCGAGATAAAAATCAAAAAGTTGACCGATGTAAAATCGGAAACTTACGATTCCATTGCTTTCTGGTATTTTATTCAATTTCATTTAGACCTACAGCTAAAAGAAGCCAGCGAATACGGCAGAGAGCACGGAGTAATATTAAAAGGCGATATTCCTATTGGCATAAGCCGATATAGTGCAGATGCGTGGAATGAGCCAAAACTATATCATTTTGATGGCCAAGCAGGAGCCCCACCCGATGATTTTTCAGTTGATGGTCAAAACTGGGGATTTCCTACTTACAACTGGGAAGAGATGGCAAAAGACCATTACCAATGGTGGAGAAACCGGTTGACAAAAATGGCTGAATATTTCGATGCTTACCGCATTGACCATATATTAGGTTTTTTCCGAATTTGGGAGATTCCCATTGATGCTGTGCAAGGCATATTAGGTCATTTCAGACCGGCCTTACCCCTCTCACACGATGAATTGAATTCAAAAGGTATTTGGCCCGATACCCAACGTTTTTGCAAACCATACATTCGAGGTCATTTTTTGGGGCAAATCTTTAAAGAACATGCCGACGAAGTTAGACTAAACTACCTTAATAAATTGGAATTCAATATATTTGAATTAAAACCGGAATTCTCTAATCAACAGTTAATTTATCAATACTTTATAAAAACCGGAGGCCCCGAAGACCTATCGGAAAAAGATAGCACTATTATGTGGGGCTTGATTAAACTGGCTGCTGAAGTATTGCTTTTGCCTGAGAAAGGTAAACCGGATCTTTATCATCCACGCATTTCCATGCATTCAACCTATTCCTATCAGGAACTGGATGGGTACTTGAAAGATAAGTTTAATAGTATTTATATTGACTATTTCTATCACAGGCATGAACACTTCTGGAAACATCAAGCTATTAACAAATTACCTGCCTTGGTAAGTGCCACCAATATGCTCATTTGTGGCGAAGATTTGGGAATGATTCCGGCAACTGTGCCTGAAGTGATGAGCCAATTTGATATTCTGAGCCTTGAAATTCAGCGCATGCCCAAAAATCCTAAAAAGCAATTTGCCCATCCGGCTGATGCACCCTATCTTTCAGTTTGTACCACTTCAACCCACGATATGGCAACCATTCGTGGATGGTGGGAAGAGAACCGGGCTGCCACTCAGCTTTTTTATAACCAGCAATTGGGAAAATGGGGCGAAATGCCCTACTTTGCAGAGCCTTGGGTTTGTAAAGAAATAATTGTGCAGCATTTGCATTCACCAGCTATGTGGACCGTTTTCCCTATTCAGGATTTGTTGGCGATGGATGAAAAATTGCGTTCCACCGACACCCAAGGAGAACGAATCAATGAACCGGCCAATCCAAGACACTACTGGAAATACAGAATGCATCTGAGCATGGAACAACTGCAAAAAGCCACCGAATTTAATAAATTGTTAAAAAACTTGGTAAAAGAATCTGGACGTATTATTGATTAATACCCAAATTGAGCGATTTGCTACCATAAATCTGCTCAATCGTGTATTATAATTTATTAAAGGCGGAACCGAAAGGTTCCGCCTTTCATTTTTATTCCTCACATTTCAATATAGCTATTTATTAAAAAATTTAATCAATGCGTCAACACTTCAATCTTCTTGCTACTTTTGAAAAATATTTGAATATTCGATGAAACCTTAAAAATTGATTACTTAATAAAAATAAATGATATGAAAACTGCATTTTCACTAATTTTTTTCACTGTTTTTACTTTACAACTATTTTCTCAAAACGTTGGTCAGGAGGGTGATACAGTAATTAATTATACTGATATTAATGGCTACAAACAGGGTTTTTGGAAAAAGACCTATCTAAACAAAAACCCGAAATTCGAAGCCTATTTTATTGATGATAAACCTGTTGGAGAGTTGAAGCGTTGGGATAGCTATGGAAATTTGTATGCTGTACTGAATTATGATAAAAAAGGGGAAACAGCTAAAGCCATTATGTATCATAGGAATGGTAAGGTGGCAGCAACCGGTAATTATTATGGCCAAATTAAAGACAGCATTTGGTTGTATTATTCCGATAATAATAAATGCTATTTGCAGGAATCCTATAAAAAAGGAAAAAAGCACGGGGCATTTAAAAACTTTACCTCAGAAGGTTTTCTATTGGAAGAAACTAATTGGATTGATAGTGTTAAAAATGGACCTTGGAAAAAATACTATTCAAATGGCACATTAATGTGGGAATCAAACTATGTAAATGGAAAATTAGAAGGCGATGCAAAATCCTACTTTGAAGACGGGAAAGTGTATAAAGAAGGAAAATTCATTAACGATTTAATGGAAGGAGCCTGGTTTAAATACAATGAAAATGGAGGATTGGAAAAAGTATATCAATACAAAAAAGGTGTTTCACCTGAAGCAGAGCAGGAAAGCGATGCAATTCTGCGCGAAATAATTGAAAATAAAGATAAAATTGAAGGACCTCAAGATAACAACGATATTGATTGGCTGCGTGGGGGAAGATAACAACTTGCAATTGTCAATTATCAATTTTGAATTGGTTAAAGAGAAATCCAAATCAACATTTTAAGTTAACCATTGTTACTTCCCCGGTAGATAATTGAATACTAATATTTTATATGATGAGTAAAGGACGTGTTTTGATGGCCATGAGCGGTGGAATTGACAGTACAGTGGCGGCCATGTTATTAATCGATCAAGGATACGAGCTGGAAGGAGTTACCTTCCGGAGTTGGGACAATATTTCAAAAGCTTGCATGGATAAAGAAACCGGCTGCTGCAATGTTGATGCTATTTTCGAAGCCAAGGCCATTGCCGATCAGTTTGGTTTCCCACACCAAATTTTGGATATCCGCAAACATTTTGAAAGCACCGTTATTGCTAATTTTGTTAACGAATACTTGGCCGGACGCACTCCAAACCCTTGTGTGGTTTGCAATTCGGATATTAAATGGGGCGA
The DNA here is from genome assembly GCA_020719105.1 of Rikenella microfusus. GTDB lineage: Bacteria > Bacteroidota > Bacteroidia > Bacteroidales > SZUA-534 > GWE2-40-63. The sequence continues at coordinate 843 of DYQV01000104.1, read as the reverse complement.
AATAATTAAAAAAGCCGATGAACTGAATTGTGAGTTCATTGCCACTGGACATTATGCCCAAGTTATTGAAGAAAATGGCCGGTATTTTATAAAAAAAGGGAAAGATACTACAAAAGATCAATCGTATTTTTTATGGAGCCTTACGCAGGAAAACCTTAAAAGAACCCTGTTCCCTTTGGGTGAACTACTGAAAACCGAAGTTCGGGAGATTGCTTTTAACAGAGGATACGAAAAATTGTCGAAAAAACGCGAATCGCAAGAAATTTGTTTTATTCCCGATAACGATTACCGCCGGTTTCTGCGCGAGCGGGTTCCTGATTTTGAAACCCGTTTTGGCCCTGGTGATTTTATGGATACTTCAGGTAAAATTGTTGGAAAGCACAAAGGATATCCAAATTATACCATTGGCCAGCGCAAAGGGCTAGAGATTGCTTTAGGGCAGCCTATGTATGTTACTCAAATTATTCCAAGAACTAATACCGTGGTTTTGGGAACACGCGATGAATTACACAGTAAACTTTTTTTTGTGGAAAAATTCAACTTGATGCGCTTCAGAGATATTGAAAATGAGGTAGAAGTATTGGCGAAAATACGGTATCGCAGTCAGGGTGGAATGGCTCGTATGACACATGAAGGGGAATTACTCCGTGTTGAATATTACAACCCCATAGATTCAATTACCCCCGGACAATCGGCTGTTTTTTATCAGGACGAATGCTTGATTGGTGGTGGAGTGATTGAAAGGGTTGGTTAAGGAGAAAGGGAGAGGTGTCAAGGTAACAGGGTAAAAAAATGGGAAGTTGGGAAGTTGGGGAAGTTGGGGAAGTTTGGGGAATGGGGGAA
>DYQV01000625.1 GCA_020719105.1 Rikenella microfusus | reverse complement strand
AACCGTTATGCACAAGGCAAAAAGAGCCCTGAACCAAAATAACTACTAAATAAAAACAAAAATAATTCGACAAATACCAATACGACAACCAGATTAAAAAACCTAAAAGGACTAATTTTTCACCCATCTGATTTTTGACTTTCAGGACACAAAATAAAAACGCAACCAACAACAGCCAACGCTCAAAACAGCACATTTGCAAACCCACACTTGCCAGCACTTAGACTAAAGGTTTGCAAAAGAGCTGTTTTTTTCCACCGCACCCGCCGAAATTATTTATATTTGTGCATATAGTTAACCTATGATAGCAAAATACATCGACAGCATAAACAAACGCTACAAACTTGGCAACGCCACCGAGCACACATTCCGAGGCGATTTACAACAGTTAATTGAAAATTTAGTTCCAACCATTCGGGCAACCAACGAACCCAAACGGCAGACTTGCGGAGCACCCGACTACATCTTGACTAAAAAAGATATTCCCGTTGGATTTATTGAAGCAAAAGACATCGGCGACAAAGACCTTGAAGGAGCAAAAAAAACAGGAAACAAAGAGCAGTTCGACCGATACAAAGCATCGCTGAACAACCTCATATTTACCGACTACCTTGAATTTCACCTATACCGTGACGGACAATTTGTAACCAAAATTGCCATTGCCGAACTTGTATTCCCCTCCACAGGAGGGGTGTCCGACTCTGGAGGACGGGGTGGATATATTAAACCACTTCCTGAAAACTTCGTCCGATTCGAAAACTTCATAAAGGACTTTTGTTCCAATATAGGACTTACTATAAAAAGCAGTAAAAAACTGGCCGAAATGATGGCGGGAAAAGCCCGCCTGCTTTCCGATGTTATTGAAAAAGCCCTGACCAGCGACGAAACCCACAACGAGGACAGCACCCTTAAAGACCAGATGAACGCCTTTAAGCAAATCCTTATTCACGACATTACCCCAAAAGGATTTGCCGATGTTTACGCACAAACCATTGCTTACGGAATGTTTGCAGCCCGTTATCATGACCCGACTTTGCCCACTTTCAGCCGTCAGGAGGCTTATGAACTCATACCCAAATCAAATCCATTCCTTAAAAAACTGTTTGGGTACATCGCTGGCCTTGACGTTGACGACCGCATAAAATGGATTGTTGACGACTTGGTAAATATTTTCCTTGCCTGCAATGTGGAGAAAATGCTTAAAAACTACGGCAAAAACACCAAAATGGAAGACCCCATTATCCATTTTTACGAGGACTTTTTGAGTGTTTATGACCCTGCATTGCGCAAAGCCCGTGGAGTTTGGTACACACCGCACCCAGTGGTAAACTTTATAGTCCGTGCCGTTGACGACATTTTAAAAACCGAATTTGATTTACCACAAGGATTAGCCGACACCAGCAAAACCAAAATAAAGGTTGACGTACAAGGGAAAAAGATTGAACAGGAAATACATAAAATACAAATACTTGATATTGCCACGGGAACAGGCACATTTTTAGCCGAAGCAATCAAACTCATTTACAAAAAGTTTGAAGGACAGCAAGGCATTTGGAGCAATTATGTGGAAAACCAATTGTTGCCCCGCCTTAATGGTTTTGAAATACTAATGGCAAGTTACGCCATGGCACATTTGAAATTGGATTTGCTTTTAACCGAAACAGGGTACAAACCCAC
>DYQV01000624.1 GCA_020719105.1 Rikenella microfusus | reverse complement strand
ATTGTTTTTCAGTTATTGGGTTCATAATTTATCAATATTTTTAAGTTTGTCATATTCCTTTTGATTGTCTTTTGTACCAATCTTGTATGGCAACTCTTGAATTTTGGTCCTTCTCAAAAAACTCCCTTAGCTTCCTATATGAAATAACGTTCATAAATCGCGATTCTTACTTTGCAGATATAATACCATCTTTCTAAAAAGGTAATAATATTACATTATATGTAATATTATAATCCAAGTTCACTTTGGTAACTTTGACAAGAGTGCTTTGCTTCGTGTTCCAACAGCCATTTTTTGCGCCACAAACCACCGGCATATCCGGTTAAACTGCCATTTGAACCAATAACCCGGTGGCAAGGTATAATTATGGCAATGTGATTTTTTCCATTGGCAGATGCTACAGCTCTTATGGCTTTCGGGTCACCCAGTATATTGGCTTGCTGTTGATAGGAGCAGGTTTCACCGTAAGGAATATTTTTCAATTCACTCCATACCTTTTGCTGAAAGGACGTTCCTGTTGGTTGTAAGGCTAATTCAAAAACATTTCGGATACCTGAAAAATATTCTTTCAATTGAATTTGCAGCATTTCTAAGTGGCTGGATCCTATATTTTCGTATTGGGTATCAATAGATTTTGCCTCTACTTCTGAATCGTTAAAAGATACCAGAATAAGTCCCATATTGTTTGCTGCAGCGGTTATGGTACCCAAAGGTGAGTCAAATTGAATGGTTTTTATCTTATCCCTATTGCTTGCCATTGATTTGTTTTCTCATTATGTGAAAAGATAAATATAATTTTCAGGCTATTCTTTTTTAATTCAATTATATGTAAATTTATGCAGCCTTAAAAGAAAAAAATCAATAATCAAATTTGTAAACCATGGGAAAGAAAAAAAAACATGAGCACGTTGAACCTGAAAAAAGGGATGAACGCTCTATTTCCAGTGAAAAATACGAAAAGGAATTAGCCAAGTTGGACGTTGAACTGGTAAAGTTCCAGGAATGGATAAAACAGAAGCAGTTAAAAGTGGTAATATTGTTTGAAGGAAGGGATGCGGCGGGCAAAGGAGGAACTATTAAAAGGATAACAGAACCGTTGAATCCAAGAATGTGCCGCATCGTGGCGTTAGGGACACCCACTGAAAAGGAAAAATCGCAATGGTATTTTCAAAGGTATGTAGCCCATTTACCATCTGCCGGCGAAATGGTACTTTTCGATCGGAGTTGGTACAACCGGGCAGGGGTGGAGCAGGTAATGGGTTTTTGTACACAGGAACAGTATGACGATTTCCTCCGTTCATGTCCTGAATTCGAAAGGATGTTGGTTAGGTCGGATATCATTTTAATAAAATATTGGTTTTCGGTTTCTGATGAAGAACAAGAGCACCGTTTCCAGGGTAGGATTAATGATCCGACGAAATTTTGGAAATTGAGTCCTATGGATATTGAATCGCGTGAACGCTGGGTGGAATATTCCAAAGCTAAAGACGAAATGTTTAAATATACTGATATCAAGCAAGCTCCATGGTGGGTAGTTCGAGCCGATGATAAAAAACTAGCAAGGCTTAATTGCATCCACCATTTATTAAGCTTAATACCTTATGAAGATTTAACTCCAAAGCCCATTAAATTGCCACCCCGTAAGGTTCATGAAAACTATATGCGGCCACCCATTAC
>DYQV01000103.1:6297-8200 GCA_020719105.1 Rikenella microfusus | reverse complement strand
CTGAAAAGATTGCTACCCCTATTCATCTGCCTGAAACATAGGATCCCAAGGAGGCAACACGATGGTTTTTTGTTCCAACAGGTTCAATGTTTTGGTGTCTAAAAACTCTTTCAATACCACTACCCGGAATAGGTACTCGTTAAACCAATAGTCGGTAAAAGTTAAGTAACCATTGTGACCGCTGGAAGCTCCCCAACTGTTCTCAAACTGCCACTTTACGGGTTTTTCGCTGGCATCCACATCCACGGCAATCAGTGCCATGCCATGCGACGAACCGCTTTCAAAAGTCTGAATCCGTTGGGCTTTGTTCATGCCAAAGGAGATGCCATACAACGATTCAAAATTGTAATTATGCACATCACTATAGCCCAATTCGGAGTTTAGCTGCTTTCCTACATCGCATGAGGCATATAATGCTTTATTAGCTTTTATGCTGGCTATGGCAAATGGTTTTAATTCTTCGTTCGGAAGGTTCAGGTAAGTCCAATTGCGGCCTTCCATCACGTTGCGGTCGTATTCAATTTCGTACATTTTATAATATTCGCGTGTGGGATCGTTCATCAACATCACATAGTTGGTAAAGTCAATAGGACCTAGCACTTCAGCCATAAAAGTTTTTGGTGTGAAAGTTTTATTTTCGCCAATTTCCCCATCTTTAGAAACAAAACGATACGTAAATTCAGTGGGCGGTTCTCCAAGGTTTAGGGCTAAAATTCGATAAATTTCGCCCAACATTCTCAATTTTGTTGATTGAATCGATTCGGGTTTGGCTTGTTTAGCAGTCATATCTCTCAATATCAAACCGTACTCCCGCAATTTGGTACTAATTACCCGCATCATCCAACTGGTGTTTTCGCTCGAATTGGTTTCGGGCATCACCTCTTTAGGAACTAAACCATATTTATCAGCAAGGTTGGTGAATGAACTCCAAACGCCGCCATCGCCAATGGGATTTTTAAACAACCAATCCACATATAAATCGGTAAATGGTTTATTGGCATATTTAATCTGCGCTTCCAGATAAAGATTTGCTTTTTCAAAGGCATCCCAGAAATACAAATAATTGTGCGAAAATTCAAAGTTGCTGAGCTTATATTTCTCAATTACCATTGGTCGAAGCACATTCATACTGGTAAACATCCAGCAGCGGCCACTCTTTTTTTGATCGGAAATACCCAGTACTTTCACTTTATATTTAAAGTTATGGTCGATGGTAGCCAGATTCGGTCGATCTAAAATTAAATTTTTAATGTCGTTATTGGTTAGTGCATTGGTTAGTGCCCGAGTAGCCGGATCAGTTACTTTGTAGGATTTTTTAATTTGGGTAAGCTGCTCAGGGTTAATGCTCCCATTTTGAGCTGTGGCGCTAAGCACAAGGCTTATCAGGCTTAAAAAGAGGATTGTATTTCTCATGATTTGTAATTTATTTAAAGTTCCTATAAAAAAAAATAAATGTACTTTTTAAAGTTATGCCTTGCAAACGGATTGATATGTTTTATATATTTTTGAATTCTTTTTGGGATTACTATTTATGAGAAATACAGATTATTTATGGAAAACAATTCTTTTTGGGACGAATACCCTTCCGCAGTTACTATCTGCGATACCAATGCAACCATTGTTTATATGAATAACAAAGCAAAACTCACTTTCGAAAAATGGGGTGGTCAAAAACTGGCCGGTCAAAGCCTTTATAATTGCCACACTGAAAAATCGAATGCCAAAATAAGGGAAATTCTGGCAACAGGAATGCCCAATACCTACACCATTGAAAAGGAAGGAATAAAAAAGTTGATTCACCAGGCGCCCTGGTACCAAAATGGGCGAATTGCCGGACTGGTTGAATTAAGTATTGTTTTGCCCAATGAAATGCCACATTTTGTAAGGAGTTAAGGGTATATGC
>DYQV01000103.1:0-6197 GCA_020719105.1 Rikenella microfusus | reverse complement strand
GATTCACCGCCATTAAAAGACTTTCCGCTGAAAGACTGACACCATCCACCGTGGCTTTAGCTTTTTGGTAATAGTGTACCCGTTTCTCCAGTGCCTCGGTTATAAAATCCAGCAGTTCTTCATCGGTTTTACCTTTTATCAAGGGCCGTTTATTTTTAGCTCCTCTGAGCCTATCAGCCAATACCTTGGGGGGTAATTCAATATATACCGTTTTCCCGGTTAAGTTCATTTGATCCATGTTGTCGAAGAAACAAGGAGTGCCGCCACCGGTTGAAATCACTGCATGTTTTAGTTCAAATGTGCTATGTAATGCCAGTTTTTCCATTTCACGGAATGCACTTTCACCTTCCTGTTCAAAGAGTTCTGCAACAGATTTTCCGGCACGTTCCTCAATCCTTTCGTCCAAATCGATAAATGGCCAGCCAAGCTTATTGGCCAACCTTTTCCCGGCAGTAGTTTTACCGCAACCCATGTAACCTATTAAAAATATCTTCAAGGCGTAAACTATTAATCGAACCCCAGCGACATTTGCTCTCCGGGGTTTTCAGGCGGTGCTGGAAAGTCCCCCAATTCTTCATCAAAATCTTCACCGGCATCAATCAATTCTACCTCAGGTTCTTCTTTTTGCAACGGATCAATTTCCACCACTTTCTTTATTTCATAAGTGGTCAACCTTTTTCCACGGGCTTTGTAACTCTTTACACCAATAAATTGTTCCACATCAATAATTTCATCTTCACGATTAATGTGCTTTCCTCCAAACATAATTTTGAACTGCGGAAAATGTTCGTCACTTATTAAAATCAGTTTTGAATCCTTGTGTTCGCCAATAAAATTGCTTTCTCCTTTTATATCATCAAACTCAAACCGTTTCAGGTAGTTCATTCCTTGCTCGGCATCAAAAAATACTACAGAGAATACTTTTCCGGCTTTAAACTTTTCAATCCTCAGTATGTTATCCGGATAATGGTTACTCAGGTCAAAGTTAGTAAGGTGGTAATAGCCATCTTTAGTAATGACCAAAATTTTATCATCGCCTTTAAATTCACCTAAGTATAAGCCCCGCTCTTCAGTACTCAATCGCAACACCACATCATCGAACCATATTTTTAAACCCCCCAAGGTAGAAACCCCCGATTCTTTAAGCACAATACGATGCACCTGCTGGCGGGTAAGAATGTTACCTAAACTTTGGCGGCCTTTAATGGCCAGTACACTGAAGTCAACTTCGAAAATGAGTCTTTTCAGTTTAGGGCGGGGTTTCAGGTAAATTTTAATGGTTTCGGCTTCACCGTTCGGATTGGCACTGAAATAGAGTATCTTCGATCCTTCGGTTCCCTTGGTAATATCGTACTCTCTATCGCGGGTAATGCCTTTAACCGGGAACCGTTTCATGAATGTTTGGCCATATTTGCCGTCGCGGTACACCACGTTGTAAATGGTACGGTCGTCGTTCTTTTTAAAAACGGCCACGTGTTCAATGTCTTTTCCCACAAAAACCTTATCGGATGCCTTGGTAATAATGTACTTACCATCGTTTTTAAAGGCAATTATATCATCAATATCGGAACAGTCGCAAACAAATTGTTCTTTCCGCATAGATGGCCCAATGCCGATGAATCCTTCTTCGTAATTGCAGTAAAGCTTTTCGTTTACTGCGGCTACTTTTGTGGCTTCAATGTTTTCAAAATTCCGTATTTCGGTTTTGCGTTCGCGTCCTTTTCCGTATTTCTTTTTAATCTGTCGAAAGTAGTTAATCGTGAATTCTACCATGTTAGCCAAATGGTTTTTCACTTCGGCAATCTCTTCCTCAATGCGGCGCAGCAAATCTTCGGCTTCCTGGGTTGAGAACCGAAGGATACGGCGCATTTTTATTTCAAACAATTTCTTAATATCTTCTTCGGTAACCTCGCGCACAAATTGTGCTTTAAAAGGCTCAATCCGATTGAATATATGCTGAATTACGTCTTCGTAATTTTTACCGTTTTCGTATTCCTTATCTTTATAGATGCGTTCTTCGATAAACAGTTTTTCGAGTGACGAAATATGCCATTGTTCTTCCAATTCATTCAACCTTACCAGAAGCTCCTGCCGTAGCAATTCCATGGTATATTCAGCCGCTTGACGGAGCATTTTGCTCACCCCTAAAAACTTGGGTTTATCGTCTTCAATAATGCAACTGTTGGGCGATATGGATAACTCACAATCGGTAAAGGCATACAAAGCATCGATGGTTTTATCGGGCGATACATCATTGGCCAGATGCACCAGTATTTCAACTTCGGCAGCAGTATTGTCGTCAATTTTCTTAATCTTTATTTTCCCCTTTTCGCTTGCTTTAATAATGGAATCAATCAAGGTGGAGCTGTTTTTCCCAAACGGTATATCCCTAATAACCAAGGTTTTTTTATCGAGTTTTTCAATGCGGCAACGCACTTTCACTACCCCTCCGCGCAATCCATCGTTGTATTTTGTAAAATCGCCCATACCGCCGGTCGGAAAATCGGGAATCAGTTCAAAGGGTTTGCCTTGCAGGTGGTTGATGCAGGCATCAATCAGCTCATTAAAGTTATGCGGCATTATTTTTGAAGCCAACCCTACGGCAATCCCTTCCACCCCTTGCGTTAGCAGCAACGGAAATTTTACGGGAAAAGTCACCGGTTCTTGGTTACGCCCATCGTATGATTGTTTCCACTCGGTAATTTTTGGACTAAAAACCACATCGAGTGCAAATTTCGAAAGCCGTGCCTCAATATATCTGGGAGCTGCAGCTCCGTCGCCTGTATAAATGTTTCCCCAGTTCCCCTGACAATCAATCAATAAATCTTTTTGCCCAAGCTGCACCAAGGCATCGCCAATGGAAGCATCGCCGTGCGGATGAAACTGCATGGTATTCCCAATAATGTTGGCCACTTTATTGTAACGCCCATCGTCCAATCGCTTCATGGAGTGTAAAATGCGACGCTGAACGGGTTTCAAACCGTCGTTGATATGTGGTACAGCCCGCTCCAGGATTACATACGAAGCATAATCTAAAAACCAGCTTTGATACATACCTCCAATGTGCGAAATATGCTGCAAATTATCAGTCTTTGCATCTTGTGTTTCGTGCGATTGGCCGTTTCCGGGCTTTAATCCTTGTTGTTCTAATTCTTCGGACATAATTTTGTATTCGTTCCAATGTTTTTAATCCACATCTACTTTCAGGTTATCGATAATAAAAACCTGCCGGTCGGGGGTGTTTTTGCCCATGTAAAACTCTAATAAATCGGCAATGGAATCACCCTTTTTAATGTTCACAGGGTCTAAACGGATATCTTTCCCTATAAAGTTTTTGAATTCGTCGGGCGATATTTCACCCAACCCTTTAAACCGGGTTATTTCAGGATTCGGTCCCAGTTCCTTCATAGCTGCTTCCTGCTCTGCTTCGCTATAACAATAGTTGGTTTTTTTCTTGTTTCTAACCCTGAAAAGCGGGGTTTGCAGAATATACACGTGTTGGTTTTTAACCAAGTCAGGGAAAAACTGCAAAAAAAAGGTGATGAGCAATAATCGGATGTGCATCCCGTCAACGTCGGCATCGGTAGCAATAATAACATTGTTATACCTGAGGTTTTCCATATCCTCTTCAATATTCAGTGCGGCCTGAAGCAGGTTGAATTCTTCGTTTTCATAAACAATTTTTTTGGTCAAACCATAGCAGTTCAAGGGCTTTCCTTTCAAACTGAAAACCGCCTGTGTATCTACATCGCGGCTTTTGGTAATGGAACCGCTGGCCGAATCGCCCTCGGTAATGAATATTGACGATTCCAATTTACGGTCGTGGGTTGAGTTGTAATGCACCCGGCAATCGCGCAATTTGCGGTTATGCAGGTTCGATTTTTTAGCCCGGTCGCGAGCCAACTTTTGGATGCCGGAAATGGCCTTGCGTTCTTTTTCCGATTCCTGAATTTTTTTTAAAAGTATATCCGCTGTTTCGGGATGTTTGTGCAAAAAATCGTCTAAATGCTTTTTTAAAAAGTCACCTATAAACTGGCGAACCGACGGCCCTTTGGGTCCCATATCTTTAGAACCCAGTTTGGTTTTGGTTTGCGATTCGAACACCGGTTCTTCCACTTTAACGCTAATAGCAGCGCAAATGGAAGCGCGGATATCGGAAGGGTCGAAATCTTTTTTGTAAAATTCACGGATGGTTTTAACCAATGCTTCGCGGAAAGCTACCAAATGGGTTCCACCTTGGGTAGTATGCTGCCCGTTTACAAATGGGTAAATTTCTTCGCCATACTGGCTTCCATGCGTCATGGCTAACTCAATATCTTCGTCTTTTATGTGGATAATGGGGTAAATCCCGGGTTCACTCATATTTTCGTCGAGCAAATCGCGTAACCCGTTTTTGGAAACAAATTTTTGTCCGTTCAGGCTGATAATCAGGCCGGCATTAAGATAGGTGTAATTGCGGAGCAGCGTTTCAACATATTCCGAAATGAAATGGTAATTCCCAAACAGTTCTTCATCAGGATTAAAAGTTATAAATACTCCGTTAGGTTCATTGGTAGCCTCAACAGGATATTCCTTAACCAACTGTCCACAAGAGTAATCCACTGCTTTTACCTGTCCCTCGCGAAAACTTTTTATATTGAATTTAACGGAAAGTGCATTAACAGCCTTGATACCCACCCCATTCAATCCCACCGATTTTTTAAACGATTCGGAATCGTATTTAGCGCCGGTATTCATTTTTGAGCTCACATCAACAACCTTTCCTAACGGAATACCACGGCCGTGGTCACGCACGGTAACTTCGTGATCGGTAATGGTTATATCAATCTGCCTTCCGTTGCCCATCATAAATTCATCAATGGAGTTGTCCAGCACCTCTTTAATCAGAATATAAATACCGTCATCGCGCGAGGATCCATCGCCCAATTTTCCGATATACATTCCCGGACGGCGGCGTATGTGCTCGTACCAGACTAATGTCTTAATATTATCTTCCGTGTAAATTGCTGACATAGCTTGAAATTTTGTACAAATATAGTTAATTGCTCAAGTGATTATTCAGCTACTTTTCAACAGCCTGTTCATAAAATGACTGTTTTTTCACCCTTCAAGTGCTTAATTGTTAAATTGTTAAATATTCTATTTTCAATTAAAAACATCAATTCTTCCCTAAAAAGTAAAGTTTTCAACAATATGGCAAGCATGAGCGTTAATGGTATCTTTGGCATTTAAAATTAGTTATTATGTTTGGATTCGACTTATCGAAAAAGCACTGGCAATGGATTACTTTACTTTCATTGGCCTTAATTTGGGGTTCATCATTCATTTTGATGAAAAAAGGATTACGCTCCTTCGATTATATGCAGGTAGCTGCTTTACGGATATTTTTCGGTTTCCTGATTTTAATACCCACGTTTTACCGGAACATAAGAAAGCTAACCCGCCAAAACTGGATTCACATTGCCATTACCGGATTTGCGGGGATTTTTTTCCCGGCCTTTTTATTTACCAAAGCTCAAACCCAGATAAGCAGTTCCCTTGCCGGGATGATAAACAGTTTAGCACCTTTCTTTGCCTTGATAACCGGAATTCTCATTTATAAAAGCCGTCCGGGGAGGTGGCAAATTTTAGGTATTCTGTTGGGCTTGATAGGTGCCATTGGACTTATCAGTAAAGGAAATTTTTTAGTTTCGTTTCAAAATATTAATGCGTATGCCTTGTATGTTGTGGTTGCTACCATAGGTTATGGAATTAATGCTAACGAAATTCGGTATAAATTGAAAGGACTAACTGGCTATGAGATAACTTCGTTGGCTTTTTTGTTTATCGGGCCACCCGCCGGAATCTACTTATTAACCACCGATTTATCGCCTGCTTTCCGAACAGCCAATTGGCCTTTAAATTTAGGATTGATATTTACTTTGGCCCTGTTTGGTTCTGTTATTTCGCTCTTCTTTTTTAACAGTTTGGTTCATTACACCTCGGCGCTTTTTGCTACCTCAGTCACCTATATCATTCCATTTTTCGCTATTATTTGGGGACTGTTCGATGGAGAACACGTTACCCTCATTCAAATGAGTAGCATAGGACTGGCGCTTTTGGGAATATGGCTGGTGAATAAAAAGAGGGCTGAAGACAAGGTTTAAGAATCAATCCTTTCATAATTTTGCTTCTCAAAATTTAACCTCACGGGTTTA
>DYQV01000623.1 GCA_020719105.1 Rikenella microfusus | reverse complement strand
AATAGAATAAAATAGAATAAAATAACATAAATATAAGAATAAAAATATGACAAAGTATGATTTAATTATTATCGGAGGTGGTCCTGCCGGTATTACACTTACAAAACGATTGGCTAAAAAAATGAAAATTGCGGTTATTCGTCCTGAAGATTACAGCTTGGTTTACTGCGCCATGCCTTATGTGATAGAGGATTTAATTGATAAACGCAAATGTTTTAAAAAAGACGAACTGATTACCGATGCAGGAGCTGACCTTATTCGCGACTTGGTGACAAGTGTGGATTTTAAATCGAAAACTGTTCTCTTGCAATCGGGGAATTCCTTAGCCTACGATAAACTTGTGATTGCGAGTGGCGCTAATCCTTTTGTTCCCAAAATTGAGGGTTACGATTTAAAGGGAGTTATGGGTTTTAAAACTCAGGACGATCTTGAATTAATGACTTCGTATATTGAAAACGGACTAAAAAAAGCCATCGTTGTGGGTGCCGGTGCTATTGGAATAGAACTTGCCCAAGCATTGAAACATAAAGGTTTGGATGTAATTTTAGTAGATATGGCTTCTTATGTATTACCTAATTTGGTTGGACCTGAGTTTTCGCAATTGGCAGCTGAGCAAATAGTGAAAAACGATATTCGCCTTGTGCTGGAAGCTAAAGTTGAAAAACTTAAAGGTAAGGATTTTGTAGAAGAAGTACATCTCGACACAGGCGAGGTCATCAATCTTGGTGATTATAAGCCATGTACTATAGATGATAATCATACTATCAAAGGTTTGGTTGTTTTTGCTACAGGTGTTGTACCTGAGCTATCATTTGTACAGGGTACCGAATTGCAAATTGAGCGTCAGGGAATAGTGGTAAACGAACGTATGGAAACAAACATACTCGATGTGTATGCCGTTGGCGACTGTGTACAATTTACACATTTTATTACCGGACAGCCAAGTGCAGGAAAATTAGCCACCAACGCTGTACCTATGGCTGCTGTACTTGCTAATAACCTGTTGGGCAAACCAGCAACATATAAAGGTTTTATCAACGGTGCTGCTACTAAAGTGTACGATAATTACGTAGGTGGTACAGGACTCACTGTTAAGGCTGCTCAAAATCTTGGTTTCGATGTGGTAAAAGCTTATAGTCAGGCTACTACGCAATTCCCGATTATGCCTGACAAAAAAGATTTGCGCATAAAACTTGTGGCTGATAAAAAAACACATAAAATTATCGGAGGACAAATTTTTAGTGGCGAACCGGTAACAACTTTAGTAGATTTAATTACCTTTGCAATTCAAAAGGGTGCTACTGCTCACGACCTTGTTGAACTGAGCTATTCCTCTCAACCTTATCAGTCCTTCTACCCTGCGGGTAATGTAATTGTGATGGCTGCCGAAAGTATTATTGCACAGCTTGAAAGTTGAAAATTTTAGAAAAATAAATTTATATGAAAAAAGACGAAATACTAGAACTATTAGGCGATATCGAACATCCAGCCATTAATTTTTCGCTTATTAAATTAGGTATTCTTACCGAAATACAATTCATTGACAATAAGGTGAAAGCAGTGTTTGCATTCCCTTTTGCTGGTATTCCAATTGCCGACAGGCTTATCGGCTCTGTGGAAATTACATTAGCGAATTTTAATATTGGTTTTGAGTACAGTACCCGATTAATGACCGAAATA
>DYQV01000622.1 GCA_020719105.1 Rikenella microfusus | reverse complement strand
CGCCGCGGCGAACCGACATAGCAATTGTTGTTTTTCACAAATTGAGTGAAACGAAAATTTGTGGAAACTTACAATTGTTCAGTCAATTGAGCAGATTTGTGGTAGCAGATCGCTCAATTTGGGTCGAAGCTTGTCCTCCCTTGGGGATTCCGATAGCAATCGGTACAAAGGGCGGAGGAGGAAATATATGGAACGTATAGGTAATTAACTACCGACCTATAAACGCCCTATCAGCAATTATTGATGTGCAAAAAATGAAATAGTAGATGTAGCAAATCAAATCCACAAGAAATCCAGTACATTTACAGCAAACAACTGAATTTAGTATGACTTTCTACCATTGGTTTTGGTTGGTTGCAATAATTGCCAGCTTGCTTTACACTGGGCTAATTCTCTTTTTTTTTATAGGATGGGAGCGGATTAAATCGTTTCGGCCCCAACAAAAAACGCATCACACCAAGGTATCAGTCATAGTTCCTTTCCATAATGAGATTGATAAAATCAAGGATTGTATTGAAAGTTTAACACACCAAAAAATTCAGACTACTTATTTCGAAATTATTTTGGTTGACGATCATTCCACCGATGGTTCATCGGAATTGGCAAGCCAGATTTTATGTGATACCCCAATGCTAAGGTATATGCAAAACATTACCAGAGGTAAAAAGTCTGCCTTGGAATTGGGAATTTCAATTGCACAAGGCGAATTAATAGTAACCACCGATGCCGATTGTATTTACCCACCCAATTGGTTGGCCACACTGGTAGATTATTACGAAACACACCAGCCCAATCTTATAATTGGTCCCTTGGAACTTAAAACAGGAAACTCGTTCTTTCAAAAGTTTCAGGCAATGGAATATCTAAGCTTGATGGGTTCAACAGCAGGAGCTGTTGGAATAGGCCGCCCGATTTTGTGTAACGGGGCCAATCTGGCTTTTAAAAAAGAGGTCTATCAGCAATTTCCCGATCCGTTTAAACGACAATATACCTCAGGCGATGATGTTTTTTTGTTGCACAACTTTAAGAAACGGGAAGCCACAAAAATTCATTACCTAAAATCGCACGAAGCGGTGGTTTTAACTTCGGGAGCTTACGGCATTAAGGAGTTTTTAAAGCAACGGTTCCGATGGACTTCCAAAGCCCCCGGATACAAGGATACCGATACCATTATCACGGCCACCTTGGTTTATGGAATTTCGGTACTGCTTACATTTGGAATAATGGTAATCCCCTTTACAAATTCCATTTTAAAGCCATTAGGTTTAATCTATGGATTAAAAACAATCGGGGATTGTTGGTTTTTTTATCGGGTTATGCCATTTTTTGGAAAGAAAAACCTGCTTTGGTTAGTTCCGCTTTTTGAAGTTATATATGCCTTCTATGTCACTGCTTCAGGGTTTTCGGTGTTATTTACAAGTAGTTTTAGAAAGAAAAGATGAACTATAAAACCTTTACATTTTATAACCCAAATTGAGCGATTTGAAAAGGCAAATCACTTAGAATGAGGCGGTCCAAATAGGTTTTCAAGTTTAAAAAACAAACAGAGTGATAAGAAAGTAAAATAATAGAACGCTGATGACACTGATTTAGACAGATTATCGCTGATTAAATCTTTGAAAATCAGCGTTATCTGTGTTATCTGTGTTCCATCATTTTCAAATTGAAAGTAACAATTTAG
>DYQV01000102.1 GCA_020719105.1 Rikenella microfusus | reverse complement strand
AACTTGACAGGAAAGTGCTTCGAAATGCCAAACGTTTCATATACGTAACCGATGATACAAAACTAAATAATTATTGTAACTTACTATTTCTTTATCATTTCCACCTTCTTCAAATATTCTTGTGCCTCAGCCGCTAATCCAAGTTGTTGACTTGCAAACACCAAATTGGTTAAGGTTTGTACATCATCAGGATCAATGGCTACCGCTTTTCTGAATGCAGTGTAAGCTTCCTTGGTATTGCCGGAAATTCCAAAGGCGGTTCCTAAATCTTTAAATGCTTCAGCTTTGGTTGGATCTAGTTTGGTGGCTTGGCTTAAATATTGGATGCTTTTATTTAAATCGCCAAAATATCGGCCATACAAAACCCCCAACCTGTAATTCATCAAATATCGGGATTGATTAATAGTATTGGCTTTTAGATAATAGTTGAGTTGAAGCTCTTTGTTGCTGCTATTTTGCAGCACAATATCCATGTTTTGCCAAGCATTTTCGTTGTTCGGATTCCATTGAATAACTTTTACATAACATTGTACCGATTCTTCAATGTTTTGTTTATTATCGAAAAGCACGTTACCTAACAGTAGCCATGCATCCGAATAGGTTGGATGGATTTGAACGGCCTTTCTTAGATAAATTTCAGACAAATTGAATTGTACTTTTTGCTCAGCCGTATCTTTGAGTGTTTTTCCGTATTCCCAAAGTTTGCCACCAGCCGAACAGTTACTTTTTGCCCCATTTACTGAAGTTTTTACATCGGTAGTAAAAAGGGTCAAATCGTCCTTCCATGCTTGGTTTCTTGCAATGGTTTTATATGTAAAAAATAATAATAAATAAAGGCTAATAGCCCATATTAAAGGTTTAACAAACTTGTAAGTGTTGCTTTTTTGAAATATAGAAATCAATAAGGCCGAAATAGCAAAGCTCCAATATAGAGAAGGCATAAAAACAAAGCGCTCATTCATAAAGGTCCCTACCGGAAAGAACAGGTTTGACACCATTAAAAATGAGGCGGCAAAAGCTATGATTGAAAAGGAATAAATGGTTTTGTTTTTTAAACCGTTGAAAGCAATAACTGCAAGAAGTATTAAAAGTACTAGCATCAGCACCACAATGCCATTGTTAAATCCCACTAATGCAATGTGGTAAGGATAATAATCGAAAGTAAGCGGGTGAGGGAAAAATAAAAGTTTAAAATAAATGATCCAGGTATAAAAAACAGTGGCCAATTTTTGCGAAGTACTGGCATCTAAAAAAGGATTATTCATTAATTCATCGGCAATAGGTGCGGTAAATCCACCTAAGACTTTTTGCCGGATAATAATAAAAATCAAGGCCGGTACTAATAATAAGATGGTTGTTGAAGCTATTTTTTTAATGGGAACCGATGCGAAAAAGTAGAGTGCTAAAGGAATAATAAATACAAATGCCAAGGAATTCTCCTTCGACATTGCAGCCATGAATAGAAATATTATGGAGGCTGGCAACCATATCCAATGAGGTTTTTGAAGGTGTTTTAAGATTGCCCAAAATGTCAGCAACGAAAAGAGAACACTAAAAAGTTCATCGCGCCCTTTAATATTGGCTACCACTTCGGTGTGAACCGGGTGCAGCATAAAAAGCAGTGCTGCAGATAAGGAAATTATTTTTTGATGGAGCAGTAAAGTTTGGGATAGTAAACTGGTAATAACCCAAAATATCAAGAAAACAATTAGGGCATAAAAAATAAGATTCAGCAAATGACTGATAAATGGATTTTCACCAAAGAATTGGTATTCCATAGCAAATGAAGCCACTGATAAAGGCCGATATCGGCCGCCGGCAACTAGCTTCTTCTCTTTACCAAAAAAACCGGTAAAAGAATCGGTAGTCAGGATTTTTGACAATCCCTTAAAACCTTGCTTGGTGAATTCATTCTTGGTAATAACAATGGCATCATCCAATGTATAGTTGTTGTGCAAAGTGTTCCCATACAAAATAAAACTACCAATTAGGGCAATTAAAAAAATCTTATAATTGCTGAGATTATTAATTGTAGTGCTTATGCTTTCCATTATTTATTGAATAACATCAAGAATTTCAATGTCGAATATTAAATCGGTGTCGGGTGGTATTTGTGGAGGAGCTCCGGCAGCACCATAACCTAAATCGCTGGGAATTATCAGTTGAAATTTACTTCCCTTGCGCATCAATTGTAACCCTTCGTCCCAACCATCAATAACAGAACCTGTTCCAACCGGAAAGCGAATAGGCTCTAATCGTTTAACTGATGAATCGAACAATTTGCCATCAACAAAATAACCAGAGTAGTGAACTGTAACAATATTATCCGGCAAAATTAAATTGCCTTCGCCTGGATCAAAAATAACATATTTTAACCCACTGGGTGTTTCAATTATCTGTTTGCCATCACTGTTCCATTTTGCAATTGGTGCCGGAGGAATTAAATCAACCATCTCTAAATCAAGAATAATGGGGGAATTTTCAGGCACTAAATTTTTGTATCCTTCGTTACCATAAGCTAGTTTTGGAGGAATATAAAGTTTTATTTTGGTGCCTTTTTTCATAAGAAACAATCCCAAATCCCAACCTTCAATTACTTGCTTGGAACCCACAGTAATTCTTACAGCATCTCCTTTTTTTACTGATGAATCGAATATGGAACCATCGGGTAAATAGCCGGTATAGTGTATATATGCATTGTCGCCAAACTGAGCTAACGAGCCACTGCCGGGCTCAATTATTACATACTTAAGCTTCTTTTTCCCTTTTTCAATTGTTTTTCCCTCTGTTGAAAACGGTTCAATGGGTAATCCTTTATTAACTTGAAGTAAAGCAATTTCAAAAACCAAGGTTGAGTTTGACTGAATTCCCGGTCTTACTTCACTTCCATAAGCCAACTGTGGAGGAACTACGAGAATAATTGCTCCACCGGGTTTTATGAGCCGCAGCCCTTCTTCCCATCCTTTAATTAATTGGCCTTGTCCCAAATAAAAATCTAATGGACCCTTATCCTGCGATGAATCATAAACCGAATCGTTGATATTTTTTGCAATGTAATGAACCCATACCCGATCCCCATTTTTTGGATAATCTCCTTTGCCTTGGCGGGTAATTAAATATTTTAATCCCGAAGGAGTAGTTTTATATAGAGAATCATGGACCCAATTTTGAGAATAGGAAGTTTGAACAAGTACCAATAGGGCAATAACAACAAAACGAATCGTAAGCATTTTTTTACTTTATTTGTTTTTATTCAACATGCAATAATTCAATTTCGAAAACAAGGGTTGAGTTAGGTGGTATGGGTCCAACTGTTTCGGAACCATAAGCCAAATGAGGAGGAATAATTAATTTATATTTGCCACCAACGGTCATTTTTGATATTCCCTCATCCCAACCGGAAATTACTTCTCCAACACCAAATCTAAAAGTAAAGGGTTGTTTTCTATCGTACGATGAATCAAATACCTGACCATCGATAAAATAGCCTAAATAATTTACGGTAACTTTTTTACCAGGATTAGGAGTAGCTCCGGCAGCTTTTCTTAATTCCATAAAGTATAATCCGCTCATTGTTGGTTCACCATTGAAATTAATGCGTTCAAGGAAATCATTCACTTGTTTTTCTTCTTCTCTTTTATCACTCAATTTGGCAATCTGCCTTTCCTTTTGAAATTCATTGATGGGAGTAATATCAATAAGTTTTACATAAAAGTGAAGCGTTTCATCATTAGTAAAACGCTCAGGCAGTGCTTGCCCCAAGGTTTTGGTATAATAATCATTGGCTTTGATTAAAAAAATGGCGCTATCGCCTTTGTGCATCAGTGCTAACCCATTTTCAATGCTTCCACCGGGATGTGATGGTTTTTTAAGTTGGGTTCTAAATTGCTCTATCCTCTCAATGGAATTGCCTTTGGAATCGGTAAATTCAAATTTAAGGGTTATTACATCACCAATAGCAGGTTGTTGATTTTTATTGTTTTCAATAAAAAATTTATACTGTAATCCCGATTCATGGGTTTTAAAGGTAGCCTCATTACAGCCCCAAAAAAACATCATTGATAGCAAACCAAATGTCCAGACAATTTTATTAATCATAGGAATTCTTTTTTTTATTCACCAGACTTATTCTGGCTGAAGTGGATTATTATCGTTTGTTTCAACAAAACTGCGAGTTTCGGCTTTCAATAATTCAACTTCATAAATAACTGAGGTAAAGGGAGGAATAATACCTGTTGAGGAGCCTTTTTCGCCCCACGCTAATTCGGATGGCAAAATAACGACTGCTTTTTCCCCTTCACGCATAAGGCCTATGGCTTCTTCCAGACCGGGGATAACTTGCATTTCGGTACCATATACAAATTCAAAAGGTTGATTCCGTTTAACAGTAGAGTCAAAAAATTTACCATTTAGGAATTTACCATCGTAATTAACTAAAACTATATCACCCATATCAACCGGCTTGCCAGTTCCAGGGCGGATACTGATAAAGTACATGCCACTTTCGGTAGGCACTACATTTATTTTTTTTTCATCGATAAAACGTCCCAGAATCATTTTTTCATATTCTCCAAAGTCTTCAATCCATTTCAAGAATTCAAGCTTATCTTCGGCATATTGCTCTTGGGAGCGGATTTCATCTATGCGCATTTCTATTTTCAATTTATCGCCCGATTTTAAAAAACGGGGTAATTTTGCCTGAAGTGTTAGGGTAAAAAACTTATCTGCATCAATAATAAACGATGCACTATCACCTGCTGAAAGCATTAAAAAACATTCATCAATGGAGCCTCTAAATTCGGGTTGCGTTAATTGAAAGGTTCTATGGCCTTTAAAAAAAATAGAATCGGCAGTTGTTACGTAGCTAATATCTACAGTTACATAGTCAGTAGGAGCGGGGTGTTTCACTTCTTCTCCAATTTTGTATAATTTAAAATAGATACCTGTATTTGTCTTTGAATAACCAGGAAACTTATGAAACCATTGGCATGAGTTAACTATAAAAAGGCTCGTAAGTAGAAGTATAAAATTTTTCATTGTGTTAAGTTCAATTTAATAATCCGTTAAATTAATCAATTCTGCGTTATATACAATAATTGAACGGGGTGGAATTTTTTTTTCATCGCCTAAAAGCCCATAAGCTAAATGCGGTGGCATAATAAAAACTCCCTTTTCCCCAACATGCATTAAAAGTATTGCCTCTTCTAAACCCGATTCAACGCCTCCTTGTCCGATTTTAAATTTCATTTCGCCTAAACTATCCGATGAATAGCAAATGGTTCCATCGAGCAATCCAATCTGATATTTTAAATGGGCTATTTTTCCTGAAGTTGCTTTTTCATTCTGATTTGCATTTTGAATAAAATACCACATTCCGGTTTCTGTAATTTCCATTTGCCAATTATGCCGGGTCACATAATTCTCGATTCGCTGCTGATCTATTTCAACGAGTCCTTTATTGGCTTTCACCATTTGTTCTTTTGCTTGGTTCTTTTCATGTAAGGTTAACCTTTTTGGTTTTTGCGAACAGGAAGACAAAAAAAGCAGCATCACTGCAATTGATAAATAAAGGGTTCTAAGTTTACTCATTCACTTATTGATTTAACAAATGTTTGTACAAAGGTAAAATGCTTTCAAATTTTTCCATGCTTGCTTGAATCGACATTTTACTTTCACCTCCGGCTGCATTCTTGTGTCCTCCACCATTAAAATGTTTCATTGATACTAAATTGGCGGGAAAATTTCCTTTGGAGCGGAAAGAGCATTTAGTATAGTTATCTTTTTCAATGAAAATAGCTGAAAAAACAATGTTTCGAATTGAAAGTGGATAATTCACAAAACCTTCGGTGTCGCCGGGTTCGTGTTTATAGTCTTCCATATCTTTTTTAGTTAAATAAATGTACGCCGTCTGAAATTCAGGCAATACTATCATTCGCTGGTTTACAGCATATCCCATGAACCGCAGCCGTTGTTCTGAGAAATTGTTATACACTTTGTCGGTCAACTCATCTTTATTTACGCCTTTACTTAATAATTTGCCAACTATTTCATAAGTTTGGGGTTCCGACGAATTATAGCTAAAAGAACCCGTATCAGTCATAATACCAACAAATAAACAGTCGGCAATAGCTCTTGATATGTAATCTTCGCCCAGGGTTTTTTGAATAAACTCAAATACCATTTCAGCGGTTGAACTCGATGAAACCCGACTATAAATTAAGTCAGCAATGGGTTCTGGATTGGGGTGATGGTCGATTAGTATTTTCGGTGCTTTGTGGGACATCACCTGATTGCCTAATTCGGATAGCCGACTGGGGTGGTTAAAATCAACCATTACTATCAAATCTGAATTGGCAATGGTTTCTTTTCCTTTTTCTTTATTTTCTTCATAAACCAATACCTCAGCTATCCCGGGCATCCAAAAAAGGTTAGTTGGTAATTGGTTTGGAACTATAAATGTTACTTCTTTTTGAAGACTTTTAAAAAAATGGAACATGGCCAGTCCTGAACCCAAAGCATCCCCATCAGGGTTTTTGTGGGTTAGAATTATTATTCTATTCGCGTTTGATTGGACCGTATTGGCGTTAGCAATAAATTCGTTCGTTATCTTTTCCAATTTTCTTTATATTTATGGTTGCAAAGATAACGCAACTTGCCTTAATAATGACTGAAGGTAATGAAAAACCTATGAGGCTAAATCAATTTTTCTATAAAAGGAACTTATCAATTGATTCAGCTGATATAAAAACAAGCTGGCAACCAAGATGACTAGAATTATGGAAAACAAATCATATAAACCTGGGAATAATTGGTTTAAATAACCAGCATAAGCAACTTGAATGAATGAAAACGAACCCATAGTAAACATTGATAAAAGCAATGCAATTGCAATAAAAATCCAGGAACGGTTACTGTATTTTAAATAAACTTTTCGTTGAGCTTCTATACTATAAATCTGCTCCATTATGGTATTACTTAAATCGGGAGAAAACTTGGGTGCTTCATTTTTTTGAAGCAAACCGCGGAATTCCAATTCAGTTAACTCATTGCTATTCGTGTTCATAAAATTGATTTTAATTCATGTTTGAGTTCCAATTGCAAGATAGCTAAAAACTGTTTCCGCGCTCTGAATAAGATAACCTTAATATGATCGGCATTTAATTCCAGTATTTCTTCCATTTGTTTCAGGTTCATATCTTCAATATAAAACAGATGCAGTACCAATGCTTCACGCGGAGGCATTTGTTTCATTGCTAAGGAAATATATTTCCGTTGTTCCTCATCTTTCAATTTGCCAATACTTTGATTGATTTCAGGTTCATAAACGGTAATACTATCAGCAGTATAGGTAGCTTCAAGTTTCTTTTTGCGATGGATTTTAATGCTTTCATTCACCACAATCCGAAGGAGCCAAGTTGAAAAGGATGAATCGCCACGGAAACTACTCAGTTTTCGATATGCTCTTATGAAAGATTCCTGAACCACATCTTCGGCCTCAGGTTGATTGTGTACAATACTAAAAGCAACGGAGAATGCTTTTTTTTGATATTTTTCAACCAAAAATCGAAAAGAATCTACATCACCCTCCGTTACTCTTTTTATGTATTGACTATCCATAAATATTTACGCGTTCTTTTTTTTTGAAACCAAATGATTGGCTACTAAGACACTTATTCCGCCGAATAGTAAAATAAAAGCAAAATAGGAAACTACCGGTGGAAACAATTCCAATTTACTAAATATCACGCCAAAAACCAAACCAAGGGCAATACCTATCAAAATCATTCCAAATTTAAAAAATCCACTACCGGTTTCCTTTTTTTTGTAAATTTCTGATAAGTCAACCCCTTTTTCAATTAGTGCCATGCGCTCTTTATTTCGGGCTTTAACATTATAATAAATGGCAAGTACAATGGCTGTGAAAAGCCCTAAGTTAATGATAATTCCTGTTAGCATCCCAAAAATAGGAATCATAGTTGTTGATGAATCTTCCATTGTTTTAAGTTTTAGTTAAACACTTTTAATTTCCCATTGGATATTGCGACGGAAAAAAAGGTAACAGAAAGTTGGTTAATTATTTCTTTTTCTCAATAATCCCATCATTTGTCCAATTCCAATACCAAAATATATCCTGTATTTATTGATAAGTAACACAGGCGGAATTGTAACTCCATATATCCATGTGAATGGAAATTTTAAGTTCAATTAGTAAATGCAATTATTAGGAGTATAAA
>DYQV01000621.1 GCA_020719105.1 Rikenella microfusus | reverse complement strand
TTAAAAAGGCAGTACATAAGGTTCCCCAACTTTTATATCTTGGAATATGTCAGGTTCACTGGTTTCAACCAGCACACGGTATAACTTGTCGCCTGTTTGTCGGTTTGGATATACGGCAAAACTGATATCGAGGGTTTGAAAAACCAGACTTTCATTCCTTATCCGCAATCCGAGACCTATTCCGGAATAAAAACGTCCCTCGTAAGGATTAGCCTGGTCGTAACGAATGGTCCCAAAGTCGGCAAAAACATAAGGCGCCAATCGAAACCCATAAATAAACGAATTTGTAAATAATACGGCTTCGGAAGTAAAGGTCGTCTTTGAAGTACCTCTGGAATTGTCAGACGATACTCCCCTCACCTCCTCCTTTAAATTAATCCATTCATATTTAAAGCGGTTGATTCCATTTTTGTAACGTAATGCCCCTCCAAATCGCAAATGAGAATTATAAACCTTAATCAAAGGACTGAAATAACCCATTTTAAAAAAGAATAATCCTTGAATGGGTTCTGCTTTCCTAAAAAAACTTCCAAAATCGGAAGCAATTTGAAAATAGCTACCATCGTTGAACGATTTGGCATAACCGGTTCGAATGCTTGTATAGCCCAATCTCCAGATGTCACTATACAAATATCCAGCGGTTAAAGAGGCAAGAAAACCATAAGGTACGTCTTCCACTCGTCCAAAAGATTTTAAATACTTGGTTTTAATGGTTTTATACTGTAGATACGAAATAGCCCCTAAAACCAGTTGGCTGTTTTGAAAAATCTGATTGGTATCTACCGTTACAACAGGTCTTTTTTGATATTGAATTGGGTTGAACTTTACTGCAAGAATTAAATTGCTCCTTTTTTCATCATTTAGTAAAAACGACCTTCCCAACCACATATTCTGGGTAGTTCTTTTAAATTCATATTCTACCGATGAATCAGGATAAGCAAGTCCCAACTTATCCCGTAGGTAGCTTATCTCCATTCCTCCCGCATATTTGGTTTCAGGAGTTATAAATTCTTTGGTAAGCCGGGCATAGGAATTGTCAACCTTGGCAGTAGTAAGAATCCTTAAATTAAAATTTATAAAGCTTTTATAAATGTTATTCCATTCATAGTCAAATCGGTTGCCAATTAACGGGCTGTATCGGCCATCCACCAATACACGGTCCCGAACACCGTGTCCCGTTCCTGCTAAGTTACGATGATCGAATGTGACAGAAAAGACATCATAGTTCGATCCTGTTGCAGAAAACGACATGGGAAACAAATCTTTGGTAATCACCAAAACATCCACCTGATTGCTATCAACGGGAATTAACACAATTCGGGCATCATCCATATACCGAAGCGAACGCAGAAACCGCTCATTTTCCACCATCCGGTTAGCATCTACATTATCCCCTTCCTTAAAAATCAGGTTTTTACGAATTACATTTTCTTTGGTATGGATGTGGGTATTATTTAAAATCTTAGAAAAACCGTCGGTTGCATGTTGGCTGGTATCAATTACAGAACCCGATATTAAATCAACCTGTGCCAGATGAATTTCACGAATGGTATATCCGTTGTAGGGCATGTAAACCAATTCGGGTTTTTTCTGATTAGTAGTATCCTGAACTTTCGTGCTTTTATTTATAATAGTTGCCCGGTAAAGCTCATCTATCAACCGCCCTCTTTTCGATTTTGCCTGAAGGCT
>DYQV01000620.1 GCA_020719105.1 Rikenella microfusus | reverse complement strand
TTGATAGTAAAATAAGCAATAATGTAAGCAATTATTCTTTTAAAAGTAATTTTTTTCTTAGTTGAGTGGTAGTGTTTTTCCATAGTTTGCATCTCCTCAATAAATACTACCTTTACTGCGTTAAAGCGTTTACAACATTTATTAATGAAAACTACTGTTTATTTTTTGTTTTTAATTCTTTTGTTGAAGGTATCCATTTCACAAGCTCAGGAATTCTCAAAGGAGGAACAATACAAACAGGCCTTACAGAATGCTAAAACTGCTTTTGAAGCCAAACAATATTCACAGGCGGTTTTATTTTACCGCGAAGCCCAACAAATAAAGCCAGAATCGCTATTGCCACGGTATAAAATAGAAGATATACGTACCATTTATATTGAAAAAGAAAAAAATTCTTTTAAAAAGGAGCAATCTGCTGGGTCAAAAAATCTATCGAAAAAGGAGAAATTAGCGCAACAGAAGCAAGAGGAAGAGCAAATTCAAAAAAAGGCAACTTTAAAAATGAATCAAGAAGCCGAGGTGGTTAAAAAAGAATTGACTGCATTGAAAGTAACCGCTGTGGAGATTCAGGAAGACGAAGCTTTTACAGATAATTCTACCACCGAAGTTGAGCCCATTGCAACAGATCGGGAGGTACTGATTACTCCTGTGGATAATAAAAAGCAGGAATCGGTAAGTGCTACCAAAGAAGCTCCTGAACCAGTTCTGAATTTAGAAAAAAGGGAAGTTTCCTCCTTAAAACCGGTTATTGAAGATACGGTCCAAACTCAAAATACAGCATCAGCTCCGGTTAAAAAAGAAGTTCCCAAACAAATGCAAAAGGTTGATGCTAAGCAAAATTCTGCGATTAATCAAGAAGAGCGCAAGGAATGGTTTGAGCTGGAACAAAAACGATTGGCAATGACCTACCCAAACAAAAGAACGGTGGAAGAGTTGGATAAACAGGGAAAACTTATTACACGGATTATTATGAACATTGACAATAAGGTGGTTATCTACTTGAAAGTGAAACATAGCTGGGGCGCAACCTACTTTTTTATTGAAGAGGTAGGACAGGAGCTGAAAAGTATTAATGAACAATATTTTAATTTAATGACTAATCTGGATACTTATGGAAATTAAGTTTTATGAATACATTGAAGCGGAACCCGAAGAGCTGTTTTTGGCGCTTACCAATCCTTTCACCATTGAACTTTGGAGCGATTCGCCAGCGAAAATGGATGCGCAGGTTGGAACTGAATTTGAACTTTGGGATGGCGATATCTGTGGCCGGAATTTACAAGTTGTTCCGAATAAGGAACTAGTGCAGGAATGGTATTTTGAAGGTGCACCGGAACCTTCCATTGTTACCATTAAATTGCATTCGCAGAAAACAGGTACTCAAGTGGAAGTGAAGCATACCAACATTCCCGATGAGGCTTTTGAGAATATTAATGAAGGATGGCGTAATTATTATATTGGTGCTATTAAGAGGTTTTTTGAGGAAGAACTTTAAGAAGTACTTAGAGTACTTATAGTATTTTAGAGTTACGAGTATATTTAACCCGCTTTATTCATACCTGAGCACAGCGAAAGGTGTGAATGTACGAGGGGCATTGGGTTGCAAAGCGGGAACCGAACAAAGTGAGCTCACACAAGTAAACCCCTCCCGATTTTACATCGGGATAGCTACACCCAAAATTGGGAGTT
>DYQV01000619.1 GCA_020719105.1 Rikenella microfusus | reverse complement strand
CTAAGTTGAGAGGTTTTAAACTATCGGCCAATAAAAAAAAACCAACCCTTGTTGATTCCAAATTTTAATAGTAAGTTTGCCTCGCAAAAATTTAAAAGCAAGTTTAAAGGTTCTATTTACTGACTGAAAAATAATAAATAAAATTTTCTTATTAATTTTTTTGGAAAATAAAATATTTAATTACTTTTGCAGTCCGAAAACAAACGCTCCGTTCGTCTAGGGGTTAGGACGCCAGGTTTTCATCCTGGTAGCAGGGGTTCGATTCCCCTACGGAGTACAAACAATACACTTTAGAATTTAAAAAAATGGCAAATCATCTATCAACAAAAAAAAGGATACGTCAGAACGAAGAGCATCGGTTGCGTAATAAATACGTTGCTAAAACCGCACGTAATGCTGTGAGAGATATACGGGCTATTACTACAAAAGCAGAAGCAGAAGCATTATTGCCTAAAGTAACTGCAATGCTTGATAAATTGGTAAAAACAAATGTTATTCACAAGAATAAAGCCGCTAACCTTAAATCGGGTTTGGCCGTTCACATCAACGGATTATAATTATATTAAAATATTTTTCGAAACCCTGAGCTTAGCAGTTCAGGGTTTTTGCTTTTAGCCCCATTGACTCCTCAATTACTTGTATATTGTTAGTTGCTTATTTGGTATTGAACTTTTTAATTCTACTTTCTGGGTAGTTGAAAATGGTAAGTTTTTTATACATTTACTTCAAACCGGAAACACGTAACCATGAAGGAATACCAAAACCTTACGATAAAGCAATGGGCTGTAGAAGATAGGCCTCGCGAGAAGCTTTTAACAAAAGGGATTTCTGCGTTATCGGATGCGGAACTTATTGCTATTTTATTGGCTACCGGCACCAAAAATCTTTCGGCTGTTGACCTAGCAAAAAAAATTTTAGCCAGTGCCGATAATAACCTACATTTATTAGGAAAAAAAAATGTTGCCGATTTAAAAAAAATACCGGGAATTGGTGAAGCAAAAGCCATTTCAATAATTGCCGCTTTGGAATTAGGTAAACGCCGCAAACCGGATGAGATAGAACAAAAAAAAGTAACCAGCAGCCATGTAGTATTTGAATTATTCCAACCTATTTTGGGCGATTTACCCCATGAAGAGTTCTGGGTGCTTTATTTAAGCCGATCAAATCAGATTAAGGACAAGGAAAAAATAAGCTTGGGAGGAACCAGCGGAACGGTGATCGATGTTAAGATAATTCTCAAACATGCCATTGAAAAGCTTGCCGGCGGACTAATATTGGTGCACAACCACCCCTCAGGTAACACACAACCCAGTGATAACGACCTTAAAATTACCGAAAAGATAAAAAATGCCGGTCAGTTAATGGATATTGCCACGCTTGACCATATAATTATTGGTGACACTAAATATTACAGTTTTGCTGACGAAGGAATTCTTTGAGACTATACTGGATTTGGATTTGAAAATAAGAACCAATGCACTCCTGAATTTACTGCTGAATGGATTAACAAAATAAAAGAACTGAGACCATGGATAAAAACATTGATATTGTAATAGCTAAATATCTTGAATTGATTAAAGAAAATTATTCAGATATTGAAAGTGCTTACTTATTTGGTTCGCATGCAAAAGGAAAATCAACTGATGATAGTGATATTGATTTAGCCCGGATTATTCAAGAATAATCCTGACGAT
>DYQV01000618.1 GCA_020719105.1 Rikenella microfusus | reverse complement strand
AGATGCCAACGGTGACAAAACCATTACCTTGGGTGAACTTAAACAATACGTGATTACAAACGTTGGCGAAACATCGCGCAAAATATTGGGCAAGCAAACACCTAATTTTTACAGGCGACGACAATATGATGATGGCAACATTTTAATTACTATATCATGCAACGTCTCTAAAAAATCAAAACAATGGTAGAACCAACACTCAATAAAAATTCAATTATTCAGCATTGGATAACCATGGCTGATAATGATTACGATGCAATGATTGATTTGTATAACTCAAAACGCTATAACTGGACATTATTTCTTGGCCACCTGGTAATCGAAAAATTATTAAAAGCCTGTTATGTAAAGCATAACAACCAACACCCTGTTTTATCGCACAACCTGCTTAAACTGGCAATAAAATCAGGTATAAAGGTTACCGATGAGTTGCAATTGCAATTAGATGCGATTACAACATTTAATATGAACGCCAGATACGATGACATTAAAATGGCTTTTTATAAAAAATGCACACCTGAATATACCGCATATTGGTTAAACCAAATTCAAAACATTAGATTATGGATAAAGGAACGGCTTACAGAATAGGAGAAAAGTATATTGCTTTTTTAATAAATGAAAAAAAATACGATATTAAAAAGGCGTATCTTTTTGGGTCGCATGCAAAGGAAACCCAGCATTCCGAAAGTGATATTGATATTGCTGTGGTTATGACCCATGTACCTGATATAATTGATTTACAGATACAGTTAATGTTCCTTCGGCGCAATTTTTCGGTAGATATTGAGCCGCATCCTATTAATGAAGAGGATTTCACAATACAGAACCCACTGGCGTACGAAATAATGAAAACTGGTATCGAATTTCCATTAAAAAAATAATAATCCCGTACAGACGCACTGCGTGCGTCTCTGCATCTATATCAAAAAAAATTATATTAAATAAAACACACACCATGAAACAAAAATTTTTAACACTTGGCCTGCTAACAATCGCCCTGTTTTTTGTTACCTGCCAAAAATTTGAGATTATTACCAAATTAACTACTGTTGAGGCCAATGCCACGGGGACATTAACAGCCTCTGCCAAAGGTAAAATTATTGAATTAAGCACCGCCAGCCATAGCCAATACGGCTTTGTTTACAGTACCACAGCAAACCCAACCATTGCCGACAGCAAAGTTGAATTAGGCAGCCCAAAAGCCGGCGATTTTACAGGAAATATTGCAGGGCTTACAGCAAGCACCACCTATTACATACGCAGTTTTTGTAATGAAGATGGCAGCTATTTATACGGCGAACAAAAAACCTTTACAACTACCGACGGTAAACCCGCTTTAACTACCACGGCAGTAACTGCCATAACAGTCACCAACGCAACTAGTGGGGGCAACATAACTGCCGACGGAGGCTCGGCCATTACCGCCCGCGGCGTATGCTGGGCTACAACTGCCAATCCAACCCTTGAAAACAGCAAAACCACTGATGGCAAAGGTACCGGTATTTTTACCAGCAGCTTAACAGGATTAACTTTAAATACCACCTATTATGTTCGCGCTTATGCTACCAATAGTGTAGGGACATTTTATGGCAATGAGGAAAGCTTTTTCACAGGCTTACCAGTACTAACAACATTGGCAATTATAAACATTAGTACTACAAGTGCCTCTATTGGTGGCAATATAACTAGTG
>DYQV01000101.1 GCA_020719105.1 Rikenella microfusus | reverse complement strand
TCCCAATTTTGAGGAGGAGCTTAATCGTCAGGATTATTCATGAATAATCCGGGTTCAATCTTTTTTCTCATCCAGAAATTCCTAATAGTTTGTCAATTAATTAAGCACTTTCTTTTCTTTATTAGCCGAATGGCTCCTGCTTCGATTTTCTGATTTGTTTTTTTCTTTTGGTCATTAAATAATCAACAAATAGTACCATTGTTATTGCCAATAAAACATATCCCATAATTGGTCCTCCTATTATTAAGTTATTAAGTATTTTATAATTGGAATAAATATTTTTACCTATTTATGCCTTTTAAAAATAATATCTTTCAAAGGCTTGTAAAAGCTAATTAAGTTTATTGTATAACTTAATTAAGGATTAAATTTAAGCTTAATCAGTAATTAAGCTTAACTTAATTATATTACAAATACACTTAATAATATTTCCATATTTCAGCCAATTCACTTAACTTTGATTCCTTAAAATTCAATATGGCAGGAATCTTTACATTTATAAAACAACCAAGCATCTTGCTTTTAGAGACTTCAGTATTTTTAATTCCTGGAATTGAAAAAGCAATTGCCTTATTTTACGATAGCTCCAGCCAACAAACCGTATGCAAAGAACTTAACAACCATTCGGCAAACTCAACAATCAATGACTTCTTTATAAGTGAACCTATCCAAGTTCAGAAAATACGGAATAAAAAGTTCCAATGGCAATGGATGTCTGTTAGCCAGCTCCCATTTGAAGCAGTTAATAATCAAGTGAAGCAACTTACTATTTTTGACGAATTACAAAATATTGTTCTTTGCCTGGGATTCAACAATCCGTTGGATGGACATGCCGACTTACTGTTTCTTTATCTGAACCGGAACAACAGTTGCTTTGGAGTATCTGACAGTAATAGCAGTCTAACAACCAATGAAAAATCAATAATTGGATCGTTGGTTTTTAATAGTTTGAATTGGGTTTTACAGCAAAAATTAACCGATAGCCATACGTTAATTTCCATGAATCAAAGGATGCAGTATTTACAAGTTGAAAATAAAGAACTCCATGACGAATTGGGAAAAATTAAGCTTTTATACGGACAAAGTTTGGTTGCTATATGTCGCCAGCATTTAGCCGCTATAGAAACACAGCACAACGTTCGGTTTGATTTTGATGCCGGAGCCATTCAGAAAATTGTTTCCTATACAGGGAGCAGCAATCAATTGATAGAAGCCATTGAGTATTCAGCAAAGATAGCCATCAACCTTAATTTCGGTCACCCACAGTCCACCATTGTTTTAAAATCATGGGAACTTGAATTCCAAGATTCCAATCAAAATATAACCTCCAATATACAACATCCTGTGAATGAAAGATATTTAAAAACGGTTCATTTGCTTGACAAATTGGAAAGTGCAGCCTGCTTGGTTTCAAATAGCAAACAGCGGTTAACGGGAGAAAATGTAGGTAATGCTTGCCCCTCACCCATTTCAGCACCGGCAATAACTGATGCTCTTAAAAACCACCAGAAAAAAGTACTGCATTTAATGGAAGAATTTCCTGACAAGTGGATGACTATCCGTAACGAATTCCGCCCAATTAAGAACCTACTGCTGAATAAACAAGTTGGGTAAAACTGGTTACTGGTTGCTTGCTTCTAACTTCTATCTTCTATCTTCTATCTTCAAATTCTAAATTCTAAAATCTATCAAACCCTGCATCCCAATTGCAAAATTGTAGCTTTTTTGCGTTGACAATTAAGCATTCATAGCTACCTTTAGGAAGTAAAATAAAATCAATGAACAAACGGAGCCCATATAAAAAATTATACCGACGATGGCTTATCCTGCAAGCTCGGAATAAAAGAGATCAAATAATTGGTTTGAATAAAAAAATGGAAATGCACATCCGATGGATGGCAATTTTATTTTTCTTCGGCATAATGACCATAGCCATTATCGGAATCCCTACTCTTCTTTCATGGATTCAAATAAGCCGGATTTACATTATTTGGGTTATCATTTTTAGCCTTATCCCTTATCGGATGCTCCCTCAAATATATAGTGTAAGAAAAGAACTTAAGATTTTGCTAGCCGTTTGCGCTCTGGGTCCAGTAATTACAGCACTGATTTTGCTTATTAATTTTGCTGTGGTTCTCAATGTATCCGACGAAAAATATAAGGTTGAAAGCTATACTGTTTTTTATGATGACCACTTAATTGAAGTGAACTTGGAAAATAATATTTTCGAAAATCAAACTGAAATCAGGCGCTTTTCAACCGATAAATTTCCTTTTGAACCCGATTCTGCCGCATATTTAATCAAAACAGGATTATTTGGCTTTAAAATAGCCACACATCCCAGGCTAATTGAACTAAAGAATGATTGAACTATTCTTACTTTCGACCAAGTGGGCGGGCAATATACCTTCGAACAGTCAAGTAATAATCCGTAAGAACCATCAATCGCTTTCGGAATCAGTTTGATCATTCAATTATTCATTTCAAAATTAAAGTCTCTCTGAATTAAAGATTGAAGGATAAAACCCTATTTTTGTGAAGGATTGTATTTTTTATTCTGGTTCTCATGCACTGGTTAAGGAAAGATACAAACTATTTATAACATGGAAAAGTTAAACTGAACCAATTAAATCAATCCACTATGAAAAGTTGCCTAATAATTATTTTCTTTTTTATTCTTGCTACAAGCATTGCACAACCTTTACAATGGAATAAATCAAAGTATTTTACCGTAATGAATTACAATGTTGAAAACCTATTTGATACTGTTGCTAACAGCAAAATTGATGAGTTTTTACCGGAGTCGGCAAAAAATTGGAATACTGAAAAATATAATAAAAAACTAGAAAATATTGCACAGGTAATTGCCTCCGTCCATGCAGAAGAACTGCCCGAAATAGTGGGAATGATTGAATTAGAGAATATTCAGGTTTTAAAGGATTTAGTAGAACTGCCAATCCTTAAAAAAGCAAATTACATCCCATTGCTCATCGAAGGCCCTGATGATAGAGGAATTGATTGTGGTTTAATATACCGGCCTGATGCTTTTAAGTACATTTTGCATAAAGCCATACCCGTATATTTTGATAATTCTGAGGACCGACGTACCCGTGATATTCTTTATGTTAAAGGATTGGTAAAAAATGATACCGTTCATATTTTTGTTAACCACTGGTCCTCTCGCAGAGGTGGTCAAGACGATTCGGAAGTTAAACGCATAAAATGTGCTGAAGTTTTAAAAGCTCAGGTTGGTTCATTAGTATCAATTAATAAAAATAGTAAAATTGTGATTATGGGCGATTTTAACGATGAACCCTCCAATAAAAGTTTACATTCAGTATTAAATGCTGGTTTGCCCAGCGATACCTGTTTATTGACTAATATTTTATATAAAAAACATCTTCAAGGATTGGGCAGCTATTATTTCAAAGGGAAATACAACATGTTAGACAATTTAATAGTTTCTCGTTCATTATATCCTCAAAATAAAGGTTTTCGTTTGTTTTCTGAAACCGGATTCATCCATACTCCTGAATTTTTGAATTATAAACAAAAAAATGGAGATAAAGCTCCCAATAGAACTTATGGTGGTGACAAGTATTTTGGGGGATATAGCGATCATTATCCGGTTTATGCAGTGTTTTATGAAAAATAAGTCCTAAAATATGGATCTTATAATAAAAGCCCCTTTTCAACCCACAGGTGATCAACCTCAGGCCATTGAAAAGCTTGTTCAGGGAATCAATCAGCAGATGCCATGTCAAACTCTGTTGGGTGTAACCGGTTCTGGCAAAACATTTACAATTGCTAACGTACTTCAGCAGTTGAAACGTCCGGTGCTGATTTTAAGTCATAATAAAACCTTGGCCGCTCAGTTGTATTCTGAATTTAAAGAGTTCTTTCCGGATAATGCGGTTGAATATTTTGTTTCTTATTACGATTATTATCAGCCAGAAGCCTATCTTCCGGTTACTAATACTTACATTGAAAAGGATTTGAGTATTAACCAGGAAATTGAAAAGCTTAGGCTAAGAACAACCTCATCCATACTCTCCGGAAGGCGTGATGTAATTGTAGTTTCATCGGTTTCCTGTTTGTATGGTATCGGTAATCCGGCCGATTTTCACGAAAACAGTATTTCTATAAAAATTGGTGATCAACCCGGGAGAAACCAATTTCTTAGGAAGCTGGTTGATGCACTTTATAGTCGGAATGAAGTTGAATTCAACCGGGGGAATTTTCGGGTTAAAGGCGATACGGTGGATGTTTTTTTAGCCTATGGCGATATCGCTTACCGGGTTATTTTCTGGGGCGATGTAATTGAAGAAATATATTCATTTGATCCGGTTAATGGCCAAACCATTGAGAAAATGGAACAAACCCTGATTTATCCGGCCAATATTTTCGTAACTACCCAATCACGGATTCAACAGGCAATTCGCCAAATTCAGGATGATTTAGTTAAGCAGATAGAATATTTTAAAAGTATTGGGAAGCCATACGAGGCAAAGCGCATCGATGAAAGAGTCAACTACGACTTGGAAATGATACGTGAATTGGGTTATTGTCCGGGAATTGAAAATTATTCACGGTATTTTGATGGACGTGATCAAGGAACACGACCCTTCTGCTTGCTCGATTATTTTCCTTCCGATTTTATAACCATTATTGACGAAAGCCACGTAACCATTCCGCAGATAAGGGCAATGTATGGTGGCGACCGTTCCCGCAAGGAAAATTTGGTGGAATATGGATTCCGGCTGCCTGCAGCATTGGACAATCGCCCTCTTCGGTTTGAAGAGTTTGACGAGCTTACTGGGCAAACAATTTATGTGAGTGCCACTCCTGCCGATTATGAATTGGAAAAATGCGGTGGTGTAATTACCGAGCAAGTAATCCGTCCAACCGGGCTTTTAGATCCAATTATTGAGGTACGCCCAAGCTTGAACCAGATTGATGATTTAATTAAAGAGATCAACCTACGGATTGGCAAAGATGAAAGAATTTTAGTTACTACTTTGACCAAAAGAATGGCAGAAGAACTGAATAAATATTTGTTGAAATTAAGGATAAAGAGCAATTACATCCACAGCGATGTGGATACCTTGGATAGGGTTGAAATACTGGAAAACCTGCGAAAAGGGTTGTTCGATGTATTGGTTGGCGTAAATCTGCTTCGTGAAGGACTTGATTTACCTGAAGTGTCGCTTGTGTCCATTTTAGATGCTGATAAAGAAGGTTTTCTGCGCTCTGAACGTTCACTGACCCAAACGTCGGGTAGGGCAGCAAGAAACATTAATGGCAAAGTTATCATGTATGCCGATAAAATGACTGGCTCCATGCAACGAACTATTGATGAAACCAACAGGAGAAGAATTAAGCAATTGAAATACAATCAGGACAATAATATTACACCTCAGTCAATCATAAAGTCTCAACGAAGCATGGTGAGTAAAGAAATAGAGCCAACATCGAATTCTAAGGCATACAGTGGAAAAGATCATATTGATATAGCAGCTGACCCAATCATTGCTTATATGAGTAGTGAAGCACTTTTAAAGACTATTGAAAAGACTAAAAAACAAATGGAGCAAGCCGCAGGTAAATTAGATTTTATTGAAGCCGCACGATTACGCGATGAAATGTTTGAGCTGCAGAAACTCCAGCTATCAAAGTCAAAGAAATAAAAGAAAAAAGCGGCATTTGCCGCTTTTTTCTTTTATCCTAAATATGTTTTTAATAACTTACTTCTCGATGTGTGACGTAACCTACGTATAGCCTTTTCTTTAATTTGGCGAACACGTTCCCTGGTCAATCCAAATTTTTCTCCTATCTCCTCTAGGGTCATTTCCTGACAAGCAATTCCAAAGAATAAACGAATAATATCACGTTCCCTTTCTGTTAAAGTAGCTAAAGCACGCTCTATTTCACGGCTCAACGATTCATATATCAGCTTGGTATCCGCAATTGGGGAATCTTTGTTTTCAAGCACATCCAACAAGCTGTTGTCTTCACCTTCAACAAAGGGTGCATCTACCGAAATATGACGGCCTGAAACCCTTAAGGTATCAATTACTTTATCTTTAGGTAAATCAAGGGCTCCAGCTAATTCTTCTGGTGAAGGGGTGCGCTCATTTTCCTGTTCAAATTTGGAATATGCTTTGTTAATTTTATTCAATGAACCCACTTGATTTAGCGGCAAACGTACAATTCTTGATTGCTCTGCTAAAGCTTGCAAAATTGACTGCCTAATCCACCACACAGCATACGAAATGAACTTAAAACCGCGAGTTTCATCAAATTTTTCAGCAGCTTTAATCAAACCTAAGTTTCCTTCATTAATTAAATCAGGTAAACTCAAACCTTGATTTTGGTATTGTTTTGCCACAGATACTACAAATCTAAGATTGGCCTTGGTAAGTTTCTCCAATGCAATCCTATCACCTTTTCTGATTCGCTGCGCTAACTCAACCTCCTCTTCAACGGTAATCAACTCTTCTTTTCCAATTTCTTGCAAATACTTGTCTAGCGAAGCGCTTTCGCGATTCGTGATTGACTTGGTGATTTTTAATTGTCTCATTTTGAATTCTTTCTTTTGCCAATTTATTAATTTGCCCTATTCTCAAAACAAAAACCTGGCCATAAACTACTTGACAGCCAGGTTATTTATATCATTTCTATCGTTTTTTCATCCTTCCCTCAGAGATTTTGTTTCTTATGAATCTTAGCATTTTACGGATTTTTATTCAAAAGGGTTACAAAAGTAATTAAAAAAATCGAAAATTAAATACCAAATGCATAATAAGCTGAAATACCATTAGGATAGATGCCTTCAATATAGATTCCACCTTGCAAATTATCAAATATCAGACGGAAATCCTGTAAATCATAAATTGACTTTCTGTTAACTGAAGTTATAATAAAACCTTCTTTAATTCCTGCCGATTTAAATTTTCCCTCTGAAATAGAAACTATAAGTACTCCCCCTTTTAATCGAAGTTTTGAGGCTTCAATTGATGTTAGCGTTCTAAATTTGGCACCATGTAAATCAAAGGTCTCATCACCTTTTACAACATCTGTTTTTCCTTCAATGTTGCGCAAAGTAAGCAACATAGTTTTTTCTTTTCCTGACCTGATTACGGTAACTTCTATCTGATCACCTGGACGGTATTGTCCAATTTGCTCCTGAAGCTCAGAAGTACTGTTTACCGGAATATCTTTAATTTTAAGAATCACATCACCTCCCTTAATACCGGCATCTTTGGCAGCTCCACCTTCCGAAACATCACTTACATAAACTCCATTTGTTGCTGTTATGCCATTTTGTTTTGCAACAGGTGAAGTAATATCAGCAATACTAACTCCAATAAATGCCCGTTGAACAGCTCCAAATTCTAATAAATCATTGACTATTTTTTGAGCAATTTTTTGAGGAACAGCAAAAGAATAACCAGAAAAAGAACCCGTTGGACTTGCTATGGCCGTATTTATGCCAATTAATTTACCATCGGTATCCACAAGTGCTCCACCGCTATTTCCCGGATTCACGGCTGCATCGGTTTGTATGAAAGCCTCTATGGCAGCACTCTTATTTAAAATATTAATACTCCGTGCTTTAGCACTAACAATACCTGCCGTAACAGTGGAAGCTAAATTAAATGGATTTCCTACCGCTAAAACCCATTCACCAACTTTTAAATTATCAGAGTTGCCCCAATCAAGATACGGAAAACTGGAACCATCAATTTTTAACAATGCGATGTCTGTCGTTCCGTCAGCTCCAATAACTTTAGCAGTAAACGTCCGTTTATCGTTTAATGTTACTTCCAAAATATCAGCGCCTTCAATTACATGGTTATTAGTGACAATATATCCATCATTAGAGATTATTACCCCGCTTCCGGCAGATACAATAGGTATAGGTTCTGATTGATAGTTCGGTTTTCCAAATAAAAAATTGTAAAAAGGGTTTTCGTACTCTGAATACTGGCTGCGTACCTTTACGTGCACCACTGCATGCACTGTTTTCTCAGCAGCAAAAGTAAAATCGAGGTTACTTGAATAGGGAAGTAACGTTTGGCTTACATTTTGGCTTACCACAGAAATAGGTTCACTTTGTATGGTATTCTCTTTATTAAAAAATATCAAGTACCCGAAAAGGGTAACGGTTCCTCCTAAAATGGCTGCAATAGTTAATCCTAAAATTTTTTTCATAATTCGTCTTAATTTTACTTATTGAGTACTAAGGAATTGTAACAAATTAAACTTTACGTTTCTGGCTTTATAGTGTAATTCCA
>DYQV01000617.1 GCA_020719105.1 Rikenella microfusus | reverse complement strand
AAAGTGGACTCTATTTCCCTAATGATATTATAAATGTCCCAGAGGGTTTTCTCCTGTTTTTCGTCAAGCGAAGTGCGCAAAAAATATATTCCGGCATGTTTGTCGGTGTCTTCTCCTGTTTTGTGCTTGCAGCTTATGCTTGTTGCTGTTCCGCTCCCGTTGTCGGTTATGGTAATTTCGTAATACTTGTTTACCGATGGGTACTTTTGTTTTAGCCGGCCTATCCTTTCATGTACTTTGTTTAACTTTTTTGTGCCCCCTTTTTTCGAAACCCCTTCGTTTATGTTTTGGATACCTTCCTCGAACCGCTGTGAAAGTAGTCCGTTCATGCTGTTTTCTTTCAATTGTTTGGCGTGGCTCTTTACCCATAAATAATGGCCTGTTTGGCCACTTACTTTTACTTTGAGCAATTCAATGGGCTGGTCCTTTCTGTCCTTGACTATAACGGGCTGGCTTTGGGTATCGGCCTTATATTCTTTGAGGCTTGAGCGGGTTACGCACATATAATCATATCCTTTGCTTTTTAACATTTCAATGTTTGGTTCTGTTGCTATCCCAGCATCTATTACCACAATTGGTTTTCGGTTTGTAAACGAAGTCTGTTTGCTGAGTGCATCTATGATGGTGCCCAGGGTCTTGCAATCTGTCATATTGCCTGCAAATATGTTCGAGTACTTTAAAAAACCTTCCCTGTTTATGACCACCGCCAGTACCACAATCTTTGCATCGCTCCGCTTTTCTTTGCTGCGCCCGAATTTGGCTATTTTGCTCTTTAGCATACGGCCTTCATAATAGGTATTGGTCAAATCGTAAAGGATGATTTTATCTTCCAAATCGAAAAGTTCATTGGTGCATTTTGACAGGTGCTGTTCCAGCTGGTCTTTTACCGAATATAATTTATGTGAAATGCCATATAGCAAGTCCTTGGTTATCTTATCCTTGTCAAATCCGCTTATTTCACTTATTGCTGAGTTTTCTTTTATAAACGAAACCGTTTTTAGTTCCGAGGCTGGATATACAGCCCTGCTTATGATGTGGGTGGTGGCCAGGGATATTTTTTCTTTGTCCCAGTTTTGCTGGTTTAAAAAATCGCTTATCCCAAGTTGGTCAAATGCCTGTTTGCACATCCATTCGGCACCTATTTCACGGGCATCTTTGTTTTTTAGCGAAGATATGTTTACCGTTTCCCAATCTTCATCTTCAGACTTTAGGTCGTAACGCCTTTTTTGTTTTATCTCTTTGTAAAAATCCAGGGCAAGGTTCTCTATTTTTTCGTCTATTGGGTCTAAGGCCAAGCTGTTAGCACCATTCTTTATCATATCTTCAATCCTGCAACCCAACATTTTTATCTGCCCTGCTGTTTCCAGTTCCTCCAACCTGCCCATCCCTACCACAATACGATGGTGTATACTGTTATACATCCGATAGCTTTCGCATAACTTGTAGACGGTGTAGCGTTCCTTATTCGTCTTATTATATTTAAAATATGGCTTGACAAACATGGTTCAAAATTAGTCAACCCATTCTATTTCAGCAACAAGACAGGGGGGACTACATTTGATGCCAACTTTTTTTAAAAACCATAAGTAATTGATAATAAGACAATATATTTTTTTATAAATCTAAAATTGTTAATAACCCATTAGTTATCAACAGGTTTTTTTGATTTTTTGCTGAAATAGCTGCAATGTGGGTTAA
>DYQV01000616.1 GCA_020719105.1 Rikenella microfusus | reverse complement strand
ACAAAAATATTTTAAACAAAATACCCAACCCATAAATGCTATGATTTGCTTTTAACGCTTGCACTAAATTAGTGCCAACAAAGATGTGAATGTCGGGGATTAATTGAGTGTTTTATTATTCCCTTAAATGAATAGTTTTACACGTTGTATAATTAGTTCTTTGTAATGAAGTTTATTAAGATCATTTAAAAATGACATCTCAATGAGTTGAATGGCTTTTGGCAACCATGCATCCAACTTTTTGTATGTGGAGTTGATTTGTTTTTCATTCAATTCCAGCACCTCCCCAAACCGATCAAAATAGCCTTTATTGAATTTTTTCTTTTTACCTCCTAATAAAAGTGCCGTATCATCTTTATCACTTGGCAAGATAATTTTCACATTTAATAAATCATACGCCGGCGATAGCACCCACCCTATTTCCGAGAGCCACATGGAGAAGTTTTTTAGGTGCATGTCGTTATTGCCTATTATAAAGTTGAATAAGGCAAGTTCAAAAAAACGCAACTTATCCATTAGGGTATTTACGGATAATTCTCCAACGGTTTTACCCAGATTTTCCATTGTCCCTAAATACTTGTTTTCCAATTCCAAGATTTGCAAAAAGTCAATCATGTGTATTTTGGAATTGTCTTTTTTCCGGTCGATGCGTTTGGTGATATAACACAATTCACCCGAAGCGAGTCGAATCATATTGGAAGGAACTACTTCAATTTTAAAGAGTTCTGCTAATTTCATAGATAAATGCTCATTTTCGGGCATCTGTTGGTATTTTGTATTTTGCGGTTTTAAAATATACAATCCTGATAGTACATCCATAATGGTTAAACGGCCATTATGGTCATCTTCTAATCTATTCTTTATCCACCCAAGTGATAGTTTAGGTTGCACGCCAGGAATGGTTACTGACAATTCCACCGCTTCCTTTGCCAGTTTTTCCATCTCATCTAATCGATATGGCAAAGCTGGCGCAAACTTAGTTCCATAAAAAACTTTGATACATTTAAGATGGTAATCAACTGTATCATTTGCATCCAATTCATTATAACAATATAAACACTTAGGCATCTTGATGTTCAATTAAATGGTGAACACTAACAGCTCCAATTGTATTCTGACAACATACTAAAAGCAACCCCATGCGATCGTTTTTATTGATTTTCCAACTTTCAGCAGCAATTGTTAATAGCCAACCTTCCGGAATTAGCCCATCGAAAAAGGGGAAAAGTTGCTTGCTTTTATATGATCTGTTGCTAACGGGCATTTGGAACGTAATGAACAAATCAGGATGATTTCGTA
This sequence comes from Rikenella microfusus, assembly GCA_020719105.1. GTDB lineage: Bacteria > Bacteroidota > Bacteroidia > Bacteroidales > SZUA-534 > GWE2-40-63. Next base: position 399 of record DYQV01000616.1, on the reverse strand, counting down.
TGTATTGTTCATTATATATAAATTCATATTCGCCTGTATCCAGCTCTTTTAGTATACCCGCCTGAATGTTGTTGTATTTAATGATTGCTTTTCTCATGTTTATTTCTCTTTTACATGTCCTAAAACATGACCAAACATTTTTAACACCTGGTTTACTTTTGATAAACTCAGATTCTCTTTTCCTTGTTCAATTTTCCGGATAACAGTTAATGCTACACCAGCTTTCAAAGCAAATTCATCCTGTGTAAGCTTCAATTGTTTCCTTCTTGTCTTTACAAATTCTGTTAGTGTATTCATTTTTTTATATGCTTTAGCATACAAAAATAGCAAATAAAATCAAATTATATGCATTTGAGTATAAATATTTGAATTTTATTGATTTTACATGCGATTAGATAT
>DYQV01000615.1 GCA_020719105.1 Rikenella microfusus | reverse complement strand
TTTCCGATACAAAACTGCCCAAAAATATTGCCTAAAATTTCATCAGTAGTTATCTCTTCCCCTGTAATGCCGGCTAAGTAATGAATTACTTCGCGGATGTCCATAGCTAAAAAATCGTTGGTAATCCCTGAATTGATTCCGGCGAAGGCACGGTTTAACGCTTTTAAAGCAGAATCTAAAGCTTCCATGTGCCTAATATTGGATACGATAACCTCGTTATTTTCTAAGGTTCCCAATTGAATCGTTTTCCCAATTACATCGAGCAGGTGGTTGATGCCTTGGTTTTGTTTGGCGGAAACCGATACCTCAGCAAAAAGGTGCTTGTTGGAAATAGATTGTAAGGGCTCATGAATCAAATCGGATTTATTGCGCACCAGAATGATAATTTTATCCTTTGCACCTCTTTTCAATAAATCGGTCAGCGCTTTTTCAATTTTATCGGTGGCATCGGTAGCGTTGAATAAGGCCAATATTATTTTGGCTTGAGTAATTTTCAAATAGGTTCGTTCAATGCCCAGGTTTTCAATGGTATCGGTGGTATGGCGCAAACCGGCGGTATCAATAAACCGGTAGGTTATCCCTCCATGGTTGAAGGTATCTTCAATGGAATCGCGGGTTGTTCCGGCAATATCCGAGACCAAGGCTTTTTCTTCGTTCAAAATGGCGTTTAGCAAGGTCGATTTGCCCACATTTGGTTCCCCGATAATTGCCACCGGAACACCGTTTTTAATAACATTCCCCAGTTCAAATGATTTCATCAATTGCTGAATAACCGTTTGAATGTTTGTTAACAATTTTTTTAAGGCAGTCCGGTCGGCAAACTCCACGTCTTCTTCGCTGAAATCGAGTTCCAATTCAATTAACGATATAAACTGCAACAAATCGCTGCGCAGCCCGGCCAGTTTATTACTGAAGCCACCCCGCATCTGGTTCATGGCAATCTGGTGGGCTGCAGCACCCGATGATGCAATCAAATCGGCCACGGCTTCGGCTTGCGACAAATCCATTTTTCCGTTCAGGTAAGCCCGTTGTGTAAATTCTCCGGGATTAGCCAGGCGTGCTCCCTGCTTTATAAGCAGTTGCAATAGCTGCTGTTGAATAAAATTGGAACCATGGCAGGATATCTCCACCAAATCTTCTCCGGTATAGGTGTTCGGATTCCGGAAAAGGGTAACCAGAACTTCGTCAATCACCTGATTGCCATCCCTAATTTCACCAAAATGAACCGACTGTGAAGCTTGGGCGCTAAAGCTGAACTCCGCTTTTGTGGAATAAAACAGGTTGCCCGCAATACTAAAGGCCTGCTCACCGGTTAACCTAATTAAAGCAATGGCCCCGTTTCCGGATGCAGTGGATATGGCACAAATTGTATCGTTCATGGTTTGTTAAATTAAGATTCACAAAAATACGGTTTCTTTTAGATACTTTTTGAGTATTGTCCCATATTTCCGCAAGTCACGGGGTTACTCAATTTGACTCAAGAAGTCAAATAATTGTTACAGAGGTCAGTAGATAAATACATAACACAAAAGCAATGGGTGTACAACAAAACTCCCTTTTTTTCAAAAGATTACAAGTAATCATTTATTTTTGTGTTTTTTTTGCTTTCTGTTGTTATTGATAATTTGTTCCATTTCACACAAAAAATTAACAACGAAAAATACAATAAGCACGAAAAAAGATACGGATAAAACTATTA
>DYQV01000614.1 GCA_020719105.1 Rikenella microfusus | reverse complement strand
GTTCCAGTTATTCTGCACCTCGTTCTAGCGGTTCTTCCTCTGGTTCCGGTAACTCAGCCCCAAAGTCAAGTGGTTCCTCATCGGGTTCCAGTTATTCTGCTCCAAAAAGTAATTCAGGTTCTTCCGGTTCAGGAAGCTCTGGCAGTTCATCTGGTTCCAGTAGTTCTGGTTCACGAAGAAAATAATGATAGTAACTTTAAATATGCACGCCATGAATCGAATATTTTTAACCATAGTTTTTGTACAAAGTGTATTGATTCTTTCTGCTCAAAACCAGGTAGATGCCTTGCGCTATTCGCAATTCAATCAAATGGGTTCTGCCCGCTATAATGCTATGGGTGGTGCTTTCGGAGCTTTAGGTGCTGATTTATCGGTTATGGCATCGAATCCAGCAGGTATTGGTGTTTACCGAAAAAGCGACTTTGGATTTTCGTTATCCTGGTCGTTAAATGAGGTAGATTCAAAGTATCTTGGTTCTGGCAGTACCATAAATAGCAATAGTTGCAGGCCTTCAAATGCTGGATTTGTTATAGCGCAGCCGGCCAATTCAAACGGTTGGAAATTTCTGAATTATGGATTCTCGTATAACCAATTGGCTGATTATAATCAAGCATTTTTGCTAGTTGGTAGAAATACCTCGAATTCGATTCTTGATGCAGAGGCAGATAAAATTAATACAGACGTGAATCCTGAAAATGCAGCCAATAATAATGGTTATGTTCAGGCTGATGCTGTATTTTACGATAGTATTATTGGCGGTTATTCCAATGATTTTGAAATTAATAATAGTTATGATTTGAATCAAAATCATCGGTTTTCAAGTACTGGTTATGCCGGTGAATATGATTTTTCAGTTTCGGGAAATTATAACGATGTGTTGTTTGTAGGGGGAACCTTTGGTATTCAGCATATTAATTATAGTCAGCAGGTATATCATAAAGAGGATCCTAATGATGAAGCTTTATGGTTGGAATCGCTGGAATCAAACGACTATTTGTATTCGAAAGGTAATGGTGTAAATTTTAAATTTGGATTTATCTATAAAGTAAACCAATTGATTCGGATTGGTGGTGCTGTTCATACTCCAACCTGGTACAATTTCCGCGATGATTATTGGACTGATGTTTATGCTACGATTGAGTACCCAGAAGGGCGGGAATTTAATACTGGAAAATCGCCCGTTGGTTATTACAATTGGGAATTAGCTTCGCCTTGGCACTTTTTGGGGAATGCAGCTTTAGTTATAGGAAAAAGTGCTATTCTTTCAGCTGAATATGAGTATGTCGGATATCAAGGAATGAAATTATCGGCTTACGATTATTACTTTAGTGAAGAAAATAAAGCGATCGAGAATTTATATGTGGCAGGTCACACGGTTAAAATAGGAGGGGAGTACCGAATTGGTATGGTAAGCTTACGCGGAGGATTTGGCTATTATGGAAGTCCTTTTCAATCAACCAGTGCTAATGCTGATGCATTCAAACTGGTTTATTCCGGTGGGGTTGGAGTTGTTTTAGGAAGTCTATATTTCGATTTTTCGTATCAATATGCCAATTCAAAAGAAAAATACTTCATGTATAATGGAGCCAGCGCTGCTGATCTTAATACCACCAATAATCGCTTTTCTACCACTATAGGATTTAGGTTTTAACCCGCTTTATTCATACCTGAGCACAGCGAAAGGTATGGATGTGTGCAGG
>DYQV01000613.1 GCA_020719105.1 Rikenella microfusus | reverse complement strand
TTTCATAAATATTAGGAGAATCATTTACCCACACAAAATGACATAGAACCAAAAAGTTATATACGTGGGGTTAAAAATATTTGTCGCTGAATTGCTGCTGAACTCTTACGGATGGCTTATGAAGCTACTCCCAACCCAAAAATCGTTATCCTTGCCGGCACCGATGCCATCAGCGGTGGTCTTTTGAAGGAGGTCCCGCCCTGAACCGTTCCTTTTTAAATACTATACCCATCAACCTTTACATTCCCGGAAACCCGGTGCACCCGTTAACCTTTATCAACGGGGTGTTGAGTTTAATCCGGACTAAAACAAAATAAAGAAGAATGGTAAGAATCCATTGCCGTAACAACTAAGGATTTTTTATAAACTAATTGAATCAATTAATTTTACTGCCGCAAGCTCGGAAATTTCTTTTCAATTACATGGCAAAGCTTTTGAAAAACAGCATCAAAAGTACCCATGCCATCAATTTTTGTAACCCCGTGCAATTGATTGTATTTTTCAATTACGGGAATTGTTTTTTGTTCATGATCAAACAACCGTTTCACAATTTTAGCAGTATCGGTGTCGTAGGGCATGCAACCGTCCGTTTTGCTGCGTTTATCGAGGCGGCTAATGAGTTCAAGCGTAGGTACTTCAATATCCATGATTAGCGATATGCGCGTGCCATGTTTTTTAAGCAATCCGTCAAGTATGTACGATTGAACCAAAGTTCGCGGATATCCTTTAAAAATAAAGCCTTTTACATCCGCCGAGGTGGCTATTTTCCGTTCAATCAATTGAATTACTATTTCATCAGGAACCAGCTCGCCATTTTCATACAAATGTTTTATTTTCATCCCGATGGGCGTGTTTTTATCAATTTCGGCATCCAACATTTCGCCGGTAGCCACATATTCAAGGCCGTATTTTTGAGCCAATGCTTTACCTTGCGAACCCCTTCCAGAGCCCGGATAGCCGAAAAGAACAAAATTGATACGGCTTTTACTAAGCTCAGCGTTAACCAGTTTTTTTATGTTGTTATGAACTTCCTCAATGGATAGTATTCCGTCCAGTTCATAACAAATGCCTTTGTCTTTATAAAATTCCAGAACGGGCAACGTTTTATCGTTATATTCCTTTAACCGGTTACGAATTACTGCTTCATTATCGTCCGATCGACCTGATGTTACACCCCGCTGAAGCAACCTATCCACCGATATTTCTTCATCAACTCTTAAACTAATCAAGCAATTCAGGGCGGTGTTCAGTTTTATCATGAGACCTTCCAGTATATATGCCTGCACGTAAGTACGTGGAAAGCCATCGAACAAAAACCCGTTCGAATCGCGGTGTTCGGTTATGGTATTTTCAATAATCTGCACAATAATCTCGTCCGAAACCAATCCACCCGAAGCAATAATACTTTGGGCTTCGATACCCAATTTTGTTTTATTCTGGATTTCTTTGCGCAAAATATCGCCGGTTGAAATATAAAAAAGTTTGTATTCCTTAATTAAATACTCGCTTTGTGTTCCCTTTCCAGCGCCCGGAGGTCCAAATAATGCAACATTCAACATAAAGAGGTTGTGTTAAATTAGAATTTGTTTTTGATGCTTAAAGCAGTTACTGATTTCAAACTTACAAATATAATAGCTCATTACCAAGATACCCGCAAATTAACCCGGATTATTCATGAATAATCCTGACGATTAAGCTATTCC
>DYQV01000612.1 GCA_020719105.1 Rikenella microfusus | reverse complement strand
TTGCAATTCCCTGTGTGTTAATATACCCCAAAAAATACCCCAGTTTTTTATTTTGCTTTAATTCGGTATGTAATACTTTAAAAAAGGATTTCATCCCCGAAATTTTAAACTTGGAAGGAACAACTTCTTTTATGCTCCAAAAACCGGCGGTTGCAATCAGCAATAATATTGCACCGGTAGAAAACATGAAAGCGTAATTTACAGGAAATTCTTTCCAATCTAATAAACGTTTTACTAAAAATGCCGAGCTTAATACGATTACGCCGGAGATAATTTGATTGGTTGAAAAAAAGGTTTTTCGTTTATCCTGACTAACTGATTTTCCAAAAATATCGACATAACTAACGTTTGTATAAGCTCCGGCAAAGGAGAATGTGGCGATAAAAAAGAACATCAACCATAGAACATAAGTGTGCTGATTGCCTTGTAATAAAAATAATAAAATACCCAAACCCGACAGTGCCATTACACGGGTATTAATTCCCAATAAAAGATGTTTCTTTTTATAAGTTTCGTTACTTAAAAATGGGGCAAAAATAAATTGAGTAAAACTTGACCCTCCCATCATTATTGCAGTTAAAATTCCAATTTGCAATGCTCCTCCGCCTGCTTCTACAACCATCGACGGAATAATGGTATCTACATCCATGAAATTTTTAGCAAAAGCTAAAAAAGTGGCATGCCAAATAAATGCCTTAAAATTATGATTTGATATTTTTTTTGTTAATTCCATGAAATTATTGATTGCTATTTATGCTTCAATTCATAAAAAACGCCCCGCTCAAGACTTTTTGTTATGATTTTTCCTTCGGATTCGAGCGTGCCAAGGTATTTATTGATTTCATTGACATGAATACCCAACAGGCGGTGCAAGTCGTCGAGAGTGCAGGGCCTTCGGGCAATGGTTTCCAATATCGCCGATTCGGTATCGCCGCGGTAAGATGAAATGTTTGTGCGCTGCAATTGACTTGCAATGATTTCCACCTTGTCAAATCCCCAAAAATCAATAATATGCTGCAATTCTTCATTTGTTAACGGAATCAGTCCTTCTACTGTGCCCGGCCGGTCTAAAGTATTGAGTTGTACGCTATCGGGTTTTATTTTTTCGATGGCTTCTTTCAATCGTATTAATTCGTCTTCGGAATCATTGTACCCCTTTAAAAAAAGTACTTCCAACCAGATTTTACCCTCGTATTCTTTTCGTAAATCAATCATTCCCTGTATGTAGTCTTGCAGTAACATCCCGGGAGCAGGGCGGTTTATTTTTTCAAAAACTTCCTGCCCGGCAGCATCCAACGAAGGCAAAATCACATCTGCTCTTAGCAATTCTTTTCTCACGTTTTTATCAGATAGCAATGTTCCGTTTGTTAATATTGCTGTTTTTACATCGGGATAATTTTCTTTGACAAAATTCAGCACCTCACCAATTCGGCTGTTGAGCGTTGGTTCGCCCGAACCTGAAAAAGTGATATAATCAATATTAGGCTTGCTGCTCATGTAACGTTTGAGTTCATCAATCACTTTATCGTATTTCACGTATTCAAGCCGGTCGGTAGTTAATTTTGTGGTTTTTCCTACTTCGCAATACACACAATCTAAGGAACAAACTTTTTTGGGAATTAAATCAATTCCGAGCGACATTCCTAACCTGCGTGAAGGCACGGGGCCAAAAAGGTGTTTATACATATTTGTTTTTATCGTTT
>DYQV01000611.1 GCA_020719105.1 Rikenella microfusus | reverse complement strand
TTTCATATATTTGAAAGAACAGAAAAATAAACAGGTACAAACCATCTTCTATACCGTAACCAAAAAAGTGAAAAGATATCTATCGTAAAATAAAAAATGGGTCAGCTATGAAAAAGCAAATATTAATTCTTGGAGCATTTATAATTGCAATCGCGGGATATAGTCAAACAGCCGCTGAGTATTACAACAGCGGTAATGCAAAGTTCGATAAACGGGATTACAAAGGAGCTATTCTTGAATACAACAGCTCTTTAGAAATTGAGCCCAATAACAAAGATGCTTATTACAACCGGGGTATGGCAAAATTTAACAGCAAGGATTTTCAAGGGGCCATTGAGGATTACGATAAATTGATAGAATTAGACCCCAATATTTACCAAGCTTTTTTAAATAGGGGATTTGCCAAGGCATCCTTAACCAATTATCAAGAGGCTATTTTGGATTACAATAAGGCCATTGAACGTAAAAGCAATAATGGCGAGGCCTATTATAAGCGTGGGGTTGCAAAATCGAACCTGCAGGACAATGCCGGGGCATTAAAAGATTATAACAAAGCGGTGGAATTGAAATACAATAACGCTGAATTGTATTTCAATAGGGCTGTAGCCGCCTCGAACTCCAACGATCATCAAGGGGCAATTAAGGATTACACCAAAGCAATTGAAATGAAACCAACCAATGCCGATGCTTATATCAACCGGGGTGTTTCAAAAACATTCACAAAAGATTATGCAGGTGCCATTCAGGACTTTAACAAAGGGATGGAATTGAAGCCAAATACCGCATCGGCTTACACCTATAGGGCCAATGCAAAAATGCAGATGAAGGATTACAACGGTGCCATGCAGGATTTTAATAAAGGATTGGAATTAAAACCCGATGATGCCGAAGCATACTATTATAGAGGGATAGCCAAATCGAATTTAAAAGATTACCAGGGAGCTATGCAGGATTTTAATAAAAGCCTTGAACTTAACCCATCTAATTCAGATGCTTATGCTAATAGAGGATTAGCCAAAGCATCTATTCTTGATCATGCCGGAGCTGTTTTGGATTACAACAAAGCCATCGAATTAAAAGCCGACAATGCTGATGCTTATTACAATAGGGGTGTTTCATATTCCTTTTTGAAAGAATACCCAAAAGCATTGAGTGATTTTAATAAAACAATTGAATATCGGTCAAATTACGCCGATGCCTATTTTAACAGAGGGTTGGTAAAAGCTAAGCAAAACGATGGTAAGGGAGCCATTACCGATTACAACAAGGCGATTGAACTAGATGCCGCTAAAACAGAAGCTTATTTGAATAGGGGATTGGCAAAAGTGAATCTTCAGGACCGAGCAGGTGCGTTAAAAGATTTCAATAAGGTAATTGAAAAGGAACCGGGAAATAGTTTGGCTTATTACAATCGAGGATTGGTATCGTTTAATCAATCTAATTTCAGTGGCTCAATTAGCGATTTTAGTAAGGCAATCGAATTGGTTCCCGGTGATGCCGATGCATATTTTAACCGCGGACTGGCTAAATTCGAAAGTAAAGATTTTAATGGGGCCATGCTTGATTTCAGTAAAACTGTGGAACTAAAACCCGACTATACCTCGGCCTATTATAACAGGGCCAATACTAAATGCGAACTGAAAGATTATAAAGGTTCCATCCCCGATTACAACAAAGCCATTGAACTCGACCCAAACAAAAAAG
>DYQV01000610.1 GCA_020719105.1 Rikenella microfusus | reverse complement strand
TTACAAAACTTCACTATCTTTGCAGGCGAAGTAGTAAACGTAAGTAGTGGCGAAAGCATAGCAATCTGTAGTAAAAGATTAGTATGGATACTGAGAAAATAAAAAATATTATTAACCAAGGCGAAGGGCTGACCATCGAATTTAAGCGGGCTAAAGAAGAGCTTCCTCAAAATTTGTTCGAAACGGTGTGCGCATTCCTAAACCGCAATGGTGGAACTATTTTACTTGGTGTAAATGATGATAAAACTATTGAAGGAGTTAATCCGCTTAAAGCTGAGGAGTTTTGTAAACACATTAGCAACCTAAGTAATAATGCGCAAAAACTTTATCCAACTTTTCTGCTCGATGCACAAGTAGTGAATTATGATGGTAAAACACTTATTCATATTTTTGTTCCTATTTCGTCGCAGGTACATACTTGTAACAATAAGATATTTGACCGTGCGCAGGATGGTGATTTCATAATCCTTTCGAGCGAACAAATAAAAAACCTTTATATTCGTAAAAGTTCGCAATACTCCGAAAATATGGTTTATCCATATTTATATGAATCCGATTTTGAGCCCGGAATTGTGGCTAGGGTCAGGAAAATAATTAAGATTCAACAACCCGAACACCCTTGGAACGAATTAACCAACGAAGAATTCTTCAGGACTTCAGGGCTTTACCGAAAAGATATGGCTTCGGGGTTAGAAGGATTTACTATGTCGGCTTTGTTGCTTTTCGGAAAATCCGAAACCATAGGTAGTGCTTTGCCACAATACAAAATAGATGCTTTGCTCCGAATACGTGATACCGAACGCTACGACGACCGCGAAAATATTCGTTGTAATTTGGTGGATGCTTACGATAAATTAATGCAATTTGTAGCGAAACATTTACCCGACAAATTTTATTTAGAAGGCGACCAGCGTATTTCGATCCGAGATATTATTTTTAGGGAAGTTGTATCTAATTTGCTTATTCATAGAGAATACTCAAATGCTTTTCCTTCTACATTCATTATTTATCGCGACAGGTTGGAAGTTAAAAATGCCAACAAGCCCCATAATTACGGACAGTTAACCCCTTCGAATTTCGAACCTTTTCCTAAAAACCCGCATATTGCTCAAATTTTTACCCAGATGGGACGTTCCGAAGAGCTTGGCACCGGAATACGTAAGGTGTATAAATACTCCAAAGCCTATTCGGGAAACGAGCATATTGAATTTATTGAGCAGGATATTTTTATTACCAATGTGCCTTTGGATGCTATTTTTAACGACAGTGAAGTTATTGGGGAATTAAATGGCGGATTAAATGCAATTTCCGGAAACTTCACTGAAAACTTCACTGAAAACTTCACTGAAAACTTCACTGAAAACTTCACTGAAAACTTCACTGAAAACATGAAACACATTTTTGAATTAATACTAAATAAACCTACAATTACACTCGAAGAATTATCCGAAATTATAGGAATATCACGTAGAGCAATTATCAATAATACCAATAAATTAAAAATGATTGGACTTTTACAACGTATTGGACCTGCTAAAGGCGGGTACTGGAAAGTATTAATTAAAGATTGAAATATAAATTACTCCGAAGTGCTTGGCACCGGAATACGTAAGGTGTATAAATACTCCAAAGCCTATTCGGGAAACGAGCATATTGAATTTATTGAGCAGGATATTTTTATTACCAATGTGCCTTTGGATGCTATTT
>DYQV01000100.1 GCA_020719105.1 Rikenella microfusus | reverse complement strand
ATATTGAGGTGTAGCTTAATCGTCAGGATTATTAATGAATAATCCGGGTTAAGTAATTACCTTTTATCCGCGTATAAAAATCCAACTTACTGTCAGTCACGGCATGACTCTTTAATTAAAATAACCATGTAAGTTTTAATAAGTGCCATTAAATCAACAAGTCACACCGTGACTTGCGGATATTAGGTAATTATATAAAATTCATGTTTTTTATTGTAAAGAGTGCTATTATCGATGATGTAAAGATTTGTATGTACACGTAAAAAGTTTATTTTTGTACTAGGGATGTTAATTAAAAAGGATTCATTTATTACAAAATTATGAAAGAAGAAAAATTTTGGAATGAGGAGTGGCGACGCTTTACTCTTCCGGGAATGCGTGAAGGGGAGATATATGAGATATCAAACTACGGACGCGTTAAGCATTTTAATAAAAAATTAGATAATTGGCAGTTTTTGACCACAACCAATCAGTTTAAAGATAAAAGTGGATTTGAATATGTTAATAATTTTAAGCGAGTACCCGGAACAACTAAACGGGTAACTGATTCCATTCATAGATTGGTTGCAGCAATATTTTGTGACAAACCTTCGGAAAGACACAAATATGTGATTCATAAGGATTTTAATAAATTGAATAATTATTCTGAAAATTTGAAATGGGCCACTCAGAATGAATTAAATTATCACAATAACATTAATCCAAAAGTTAAGTTTTCGCGCGAAAACCGGAAAGGAAATATTACTCATGCCAAACTTACGGAGACAGATGTAATAAGACTAAAGAAAAAGTTACGCAGAGGCAAAAACCCTTTATACAAAATTGCTAAAGAATTTGGAATTACACATACCCAATTGAACCGAATCCGAAAAGGTGAAAATTGGGGTCATGTTAAGATTGGCGACGAAGATTAATTGAAAAAAAAATGTTGATTGGAAAGAGATCAGTTGCCGGGTAGAGGAGAAGGAAAGGTACTACCTCTTGTAGAACAGTTCTATACACTTCAGGGAGAAGGTTTTCATACAGGTAAAGCTGCTTATTTCATAAGGATAGGTGGTTGCGATATCGGTTGCCGCTGGTGCGATTCAAAAACATCGTGGAGCCCGGGTATTCATCGGTTGGTTTCAGTTGACGAAATAGTAAAAAGTGTACTTGAAACACCAGCTAAGGCAGTAGTTGTTACCGGTGGTGAACCTTCTCTTTACAATTTAGACCCACTTTGCAATGCTTTAAAAGTATATCAGATTGAAACTTTTATTGAAACTTCGGGTGCTTATCCATTGACCGGAACCTGGGATTGGATATGTCTATCGCCAAAAAAAAACATGCATCCGCAGCCCGATGTTTATAAAATTGCCAACGAACTTAAAGTAATCATTTACGAACCCGATGATTTCGAGTGGGCCGAAGAATGCGCAAAACGTATCAATAATCAATGCCTTAAATTTCTTCAACCGGAATGGAGCCGGTTCAGCATCAATATTGGGTTAATTGTGGAATATGCAAAGTTGCATCCTCAATGGATGGTATCGCTCCAGGCTCATAAATTTATGAGGATTCCTTAGGGTGTTGCAAAAACTTTAGGTTTTATCCAAACGTTCGGCTTTCAATACCCCTTTTATTTTATTTATATTGACTAAAAGGGTGTCGAGATGGCTCAGGCTTTTAACAAAAACACTAATAAATCCTTGGAATAGGCCATCCTTGGTGTTTATTGCCAGCGAGCGCATATTTACTTGATTGTCTTTTGACAGAACCTCTGAAATATGGCTGATAACGCCAATTTTATCAATTCCCGTAACAATTATTTCTGCCAAAAAGGTGGAGTCTTTGCTGTCGTCGGTCCAGCGGGCAGGTACAATGCGGTATGAGTATCGGCTGAAAAGATCTTTGGCATTGGGGCAATTCTGGCGGTGTACCTGTATTCCCCTATCGACGGTAACAAAACCGAAAATCTGGTCACCGGGAATGGGGCGGCAACATTGAGCCAGTTTATAGTCAATGTTTGATAGGTTTTTGTCAATAATCAGGTAATTGTCGCCCGATGATTTTTGCGGAACATATTCAACGGCGCTCAGTTCCTGGGTTTCAATTTGCTTTATTTCATCTTCCTTTTTAATACCCATCAAAAATTCCTTCACTAATAGAAGGTCTAGTTTTTCGTCCGCTATATCTTGGTAAAAGTCGAGTGCCCGTTTGTATTTAAAATGAGTGATCAGCCTTACATTATCTTGATCGTTAAAATCAATTTTCAATTGCGATATTTTGCGCTCCAGCATCTCTTTCCCCAGTTCGGCCTGTTTAAAAAGACTTTCATTAATGGCCTTTTTAATCCGTGCTTTAGTGCGGCTGCTGGCAACAATGCTCAACCATTCCAAGCGTGGTTTCTGGTTTTTTGAAGTAAGTACTTCAATGGTATCGCCGTTTTTGAGTTTGTATTTTATGGGTACAATTTTTTCATTAACGCGCGCTCCGGTGCAGGTATTGCCAACGTTGCTATGCACTGAATAAGCAAAATCAAGGACGGTGGCTCCCTCGCGTAATTTTTTTATGTCGCCTTGCGGGGTAAAAACAAATATTTCAGTAGGTTCCAAGGGTTGACCTTGTGTTTGAAAATGTTCTACTGCTTCTGGATCTTTGTTTTCAAGTATATCCCTTATATTCCGTAACCAATCTTCATGCGATTCTGATTTGCCCGATTCCTTATATTTCCAGTGGGCGGCATTGCCTTTTTCGGCAATGTTATCCATGCGAACGGTTCGTATTTGTATCTCAACCCAGCGTTTGTCGGGTCCAATAACAGTAGTATGGAGCGATTCATAACCGCTTGAACGTGGTGTAGAAATCCAATCGCGGAGGCGGGTTGGATTTGGTGAATATATATTAGTTACCAAACTATAAACATTCCAGCAATCTTCTTTTTCTTTTTCAACCGGTACATTGCTAAGTATTATGCGGATAGCGAATAAATCGAATATTTCAGAAATGTCGATATCCTTTTTATAAAGCTTATCGTAAATGGAATTTACCGATTTTGGTCTGCCTTTAATTTCATACCGATACCCTTTTTCATCGAGTATTTGTTTAATGGGTTCTGAAAATTTTTCAATATATTTTTCCCGTTCCTTTTTAGTTTCCTTTAATTTTCGGGCAATACTAAAATAGGCTTCGGAATCGATATGCTTCAAGGAGATGTCTTCCAATTCCGTTTTTATGTGGTACAAGCCCAGCCGGTGAGCTATGGGGGCATATAGTAACCGGGTTTCCTGGGCAATTTTCGATTGCTTTTCGGGATCGAACTTTTTAATCTTGCGGATGTTATCGAGCCGATCGGCAAGTTTCAATAGGATGACCCGTACATCGGAACTGATAGTCAGCAACAGGGCAATAAAATTCTCACTGTTGAGAGACAGTTTTTCGGTATAGAGGGAACTGATTTTGTTCAATCCATTGAGTAACACTATCACATCACGGCCAAATATTTTCTCAATTTCTTTTTCTTTTAAAATATCATCGTGATACAAGCTATGAAGCAATGAGGCAATGACTGTATTTTTTCCGAGCCTAATTTCTTGCGAAATGATAAGGGCAACCCTTAAGGGATGCAATATATAAGGCTCATCCGAGGCACAGGTTTTTGATTCCGGGTAATTCCATGTCAATTGAAACGCTTTATTAATCTCCTCAATTTCGCGCAATTCAAAAAACTTTTTACAGGTAGTATCTAATTCAAGCTTTAATTTGCTTACTTCTGCCGGAAGTGTTTCTGAAATACTCATTTTTACTTACTGATATAAAGCGTAAAATTAAAAAACATTTCAAATTATTACTAGTTGTCTCCTTTTTGTGTTAGAATTTTACAATTGAAGCAACAGCTTCCGTAAAACCACTTTCGTTATTGGATTTGACCCACGGGTATTTCTCTTTTAATTCATAGGGTGCATTGCTTACAACAAAGCTGTAATGGGTATGGTTCAATAAGTCGATATCGTTAAAATCGTTTCCAATTCCTATGGTTACCAAATGCTCCATTTTGAGATAACCACAAAGCCACTGAAGCCCATTTGCCTTTGAAACCGATTTGTGAAAAATTTCCATCCACATAGATTGGTGATTAATAGGTGAAGTGGTTAAGATGGTTTTTGCAAATGACATTTTTGCTTGAAGTTCATCAAACAAATAAACGTGGTGGTTTAACAGAGCGATTAATTGAGTCGCTTGTTTTGGTATTATATTTGGATTAAATGGACTTACAAAGTCTTTGTAAAAATTGGTATAGTTAACCAAATCGTCGGCCATGGGGTGTGGGGCATGCAACAAGATGTGATGGTTGTTGGGAATGGCAAGGTGAACCGAAAAATTCAATTGGTATTGAATCAAAATGTCAACGGCCAATTTTAATTCGTTTTTCTCCAACAGACGTGTGTAAAGTATTTGCTTCGATTTCCAATCCATGATGCCGGCACCCGATGAAAAAACCACATAATCGGCTGGAAAATCAAACGGTAGTATTTTAAGCAGCGAATAGTAATTGCGCCCGGTGGCTACAACTCTTAAAATGTTTAACCGATGAAGCTGTACAAGGGTTTGCAAATCGAGCGGACTAACTTTTTTTTCATCATTTAAAAGCGTACCGTCAAGGTCAAAAGCAACTATATCAATATCTTGAACCGGCATTTGATGGATTATTTAGATAGTTCAAGATATAAAAAACTCATCAACCAATCCGATTTATTCTAATTGAATTTTCACATGTAAAAGATTATTTTACCTTTGAGTGGACTCAATAAAACAACAATATGATTTCATTTCACGGGAAACAATATTTGATACTGATGCTTTTTCTCTTACTGCTGACTGGATGTGGCTCAAGACGATATGCAAAAAAGGGGTTGGAATTTGAAAAGGCCGGTTTTTATGAAAAGGCGGCCGATATGTATTATATATCGGCGGTAAAGAACCCCAAAAACCTGAAAGCTCAGGTTGGCCTGAAAAAAAATGGGCAAATAACTTTGGACAATAAGTTGGAAGCTTTTATGGGTTATTACAATGCCGATGACATTAAAAATGCTGTATATAAATATGTTGAATCGGAGGCCTTTTATGAAAAAGTAAAAGGTACAGGGATTGTCCTTGATTTCCCGGAAGGTTACGACGATAATTATCAGGAAGTTAAAACCTTATATCTGGAAAGAAGATATAAAGAAGCATATACCCAGATTGATTTAGAAAAATTTACGCAGGGCGAAGAAATTCTGAACGAGATATTACTGCTTCAACCCGGTTATCAGAATGCAGAAGAACTCAAGAATACCGCCCATTATGAACCTATTTATCGAAATGCAAAGGGATTTTTGGCGATAGAAAAATACCGTTCCTCCTACCTGAAATTTCGGGAAATACTGAGCAAACTACCAAATTACAAAGATTCAAAAGAACTTTCCGAATTGGCCCTCAGCAAAGCCCTCATTACCATAGCCGTTGTCAATTTCTCGAACCGGACTAACCAAAAAGGAATCGAATCGTTGCTGCAAAGCCGCATTGAAAAGTTAATAACGGAATCAAAATCACCCTTTATCAAATTGGTTGACAGGGACAACAGCCAGCAGATCCTTCGTGAACAGGTACTGGCCATGGAGGGAAAGGTGGACGGCATAAATAGTACCAAAGCAGGAAAAATGCTGGGTATAAAAGCATTATTGACCGGCGAAGTGAAACAATACAACACCAACATCAGCAACCTGGAGAAAGTTGAAAAAAGAGGATTTATCAAGGAAGTTATTAAGGCCAAAGATGATTTTAAAGATTCGGTTATTTACAAAAAAAACCAATATTTTGAATACAGCCAAAGCAACTCATTATTCTGTCATTTTCAGTTTAAACTGATATCGGCCGAAACCGGCGAGGTAATGGTTACCGATGCCCTATCGGTTGAAACCTCTGATCGGATTAGTTATGCCTCCTTCGAAGGAAATAAAGCGAATCTGGTTCCAGGCTATTGGGAATTTAAAGATAAACCATCAGAGAATGATATTATTCAAGATACATGGACTGATAGAAACGAGTTGCAGAAACTATTGGCTGGGCGTAGGCAATTAAAAACCTTGGATGCCTTGTCACTGGAAGTTCAAAAATCGATTTCACAGCAGGTGGTTTTAAAAATAGAAAAATATGATCCGGAACGCTAGTTTATTGCTATTAATACTCCTTGTGGGCTGTGGTACCGCTAAACAAACCACCCAAATGCCGGTTTTGCCCGATTGGGTTCAGAAAAAACCGGTTTCAAACACCTATTATAACGGTATAGGTTCCGCTCTAAAAAATGGTACAGTGGTTGATTTTCAAGGAAAGGCTAAAAACCAAGCGCTAACCGATTTATCGAGCGAAATTACGGTTAGTATTTCTTCAAAAAGTGTATTGCACCGTTTTGAAAGCTCTTTGGGATATTCCGAGGATTATATTTCCACCATCAAATCGGAAACAAAGGAAGATTTGGAAGGTTATGAACTGATGCAGACTTTTGAAACTGAAACCCAATATTATGTTTGGTACCGACTGTCAAAAGAAAGCTTTCAAAACATTAAAACTCAGCGTAAACTAGCTGCTGTAAATAAGGCATTGGATTATTATGCCAAGGCACAAGATGCCCAAACGGCCAATCACTATTTTGAGTCAATTGCCAATTACATTAAAGGATTGGAGGCGGTAAAGTCCTATTTATCGGAAGCCCTTGATGTCAATTTTAAGGATAAGCCGATTTACTTAGGCAACGAACTTTTTTCGGGGTTGCTTTCCGTTATTAACGATATCAGAATTGTCCCCCTTCAATCGGAATGGGATGCTAAAAATGGAATGCCCATTTCATCCGATAAACTGAAATTCCGATGTTTTAATGGAACAGGCCATGATTTAGCAGGCATTCCAATCATTTTCACCATGGGCCAGCGTCCGCTGCTAAATAGCACCACAGAAACCGATTTGACCGGTAGTTTCGGTTATTCCATGAACAAACTATCAAGTGCCAACGAAACAGAATTTTTTGTAGCCTCAGTCGATTTTTCCAATAAAGCTTCGCAAATTTCCGCTGATCCGGTTTTTCGGAAAATGCTCCGTAAAATTGAACCTCCCAAAGGACAAATTACCCTTCACATTAAAAACCCTTCATTTTTTATTTATACCCATGAAAAGAATTTGGGAAAAGATTTGGAATTGAAAATTGCAGAACCAAAATTAAAGCAACTGTTGGCTCAGGCAAATTTTCCACTGGTGATGCAAAAGGAACAGGCCGATTTTATAATGGAATTGAATTCCAATACCACTGAATCAACTAAAAACGAGCGGATTCATTATGCCCAAATGAAAGGGGAAGTAAAGGTTTTTGATACCCAAGGCCAGTTGGTTTTTATGAAACCCATTGAAGGTATTCAGGGAGCACAGTTGAATTATAAGGATGCCGGGCTCGATGCCTATCAGGACTTAACGGAATACCTATCAAAAAACTTGATGGCCAAACTGAAAGAATTGGTTAAATAGTTTGGCTACAAACCCTGCCAGATGAACCAATTGTTAATAATTTTGAAAATTCTGTTAATTACTTGTCCCTCATTGGTTAGGCAAGGCTGTTGATAAACCATATTTTTGAGCAAAAAATAAAAATTATGCCTCTAAACACTCAACAATACAGAGCTTTAAAACGCAAACACAAGCATCAGATATTATTGAACGATTATGAAATAGATGCATTCAACCGGTATTGCAAAAAGTACAAAATCCAGAACAAATCACAGGTAATCCGTGAAGCTTTGTTTACAAGGGTTCTCAAGAGTTTCGACAACGACTATCCAACCTTATTTGATGCTCAGGTAATGGCCAGACTCGAAAAACGGTGATTCGCATGGATAGTTTTAATTGCGATTTAAAATAAACGGTTTTCCTTGAATTAGTTTACTTTTAACCTTTCACAACATTTTCATTCCATTCTTTCTTTTGTTTGTACAAATAAAGGAGATATATTTATTCCAACAAAAAGAACTTCTATTATGATTGAATTTACGTTGCGACCATCGCCCGATTCCGAAGAGCCATTCATTGAACTGAATAAATTACTTAAAGCCACACAGGTGGCAGAAAGCGGTTCCATGGCAAATATGTTGATTTCCACTGGTAAGATATGGGTGAACGGCAAAATAGATACCCGGAAAAGAGCCAAAATCCGCAAGGGTGATAAAATAACTTATGAAACGGTAACTATTGAAGTTCATTAAAAGCTAGTTCTGCTAAGTTTCAATAAACAAAAAAGGAGCCCTAAAGCTCCTTTTTTGTTGGCGGTGCGGACGGGACTCGAACCCGCGACCCTCGGCGTGACAGGCCGATATTCTA
>DYQV01000609.1 GCA_020719105.1 Rikenella microfusus | reverse complement strand
CATCGCACATTCACACCTTTCGCTGTGCTCAGGTATGAATAAAGCGGGTTAAATATGAATAGCCCTGGCTGGTTGCTGAACCAGTGGAAGCATAAGTCGGGGTATATGAATTTGCTTTATAAAATCGGTGCAAGCACTAACTTTTACCTAAGTTGAGCGATTTGAGCGCAGCGATAAATCGCTTTACTTTAGGTATTTGGGTTTTAATTGAAAATATGCGGAATCTATGCGCCGAAAATAGGATTTCAATCAATAGTGTCCGGTTAAATATTTGAGATTTGCCTACGGTGATATCGCTTCGCTAAGTTCTCCCTTTGGTCGAAATGACGGTGTTTTCAGGGCTTTTGGTTTTGGGAGGGGTAGGTTGGCGGCTTCGCCGCCAACCTACCCCTCCCAAAATATATAACAAACTGATTGTCATCTCGAACGAAGTGAGATATCTAAAATTTTTTTGTTTAAAAATGTTTACCGGACAGCATTGGATTTCAATATTGAAATTCTTAAAAGCGATTTCCTTGGTAGTAAACGGGCGTACGTTTTAAAATCTAAAAAATTATCCATCACACCTGCGAAACTGCAACCGCCACAGCAACTGATGAACCAACCATTGGGTTTTTTCCCATTCCAATTAAGCCCATCATTTTAAAATGCATCGAAACTGACAAATATATTATTTGTTAATTTTCTAAAAACTAAAGAATCCCTTTTTGGGACCTTGTTTATAAAGCACGATGTTCGCTTTTTCAACAGTTATCATGCATCCATAAGGTAGTTTTTTGAACCAAGGAAGAATTTTTTCGGTAAACTTTTCAATTTTTTCCGATTCATCCACAATTTCAATTACTATGGGTAGTTTTTCGGTTATTTCCCAAAATTTAATTGAGTGCACAATGCTACTGGAACCGAAACCCATGGTACCTTTTAAAACAGTTGCCCCAGCCAAGCCATAGCGTTTGGCAGCAAAAACAACCATCTCATAAAGGGGCATGTGTTTAAATTTGTCGGTATTGCTAATGAAAATGCGCAATAATTTGGCTTCGCCTTTAATTTCCATAGCTAGAATATTTTAGTGGTTAAATTACCCAAGTAGGTTGCCATAAGTCCTAAAAACACACTCAATCCGGCATAAAGGGCAACATAAAGAAAATTGCCGTCACGGAGCATGGATAGGTTTTCGTTTGAAAAAGTTGAAAAGGTGGTAAAACCGCCACAAAAGCCAACGGTAAGGAATATCCGCCATTCATCGTTCATAAGGCCTCCACGTTCCGACATGCCATAAAAAAGGCCAATTAGAAAACTGCCCAATATATTAACCGCAAACGTGCCAAACGGAAAAGCAGACAGGATGCTATTCTGGATATATCTTGTGGTGAGATACCGGGAAACGCCTCCAATAAAACTGCCCGAACCAATTATTAATAGGATTTTTAGCATACAAAATAATTAGATTTTTTGCAATTAAAAGGTTTAGCAGTAGTAATCGTATCTTGTTTTTTAAAGGCTGGACTTTTCATCTTTCATCTTTATATAATCGGTTTCGACTTTAAAAACCTCTTGTTTCGATTTCAGTGTTTGAGTATACTCTATTATAAATTTATAAGAACCCTCTTTTGCGGGTTGTTTTTTCAAAACCAAATACAACAAATCTTTGGCATTTGGTCTTAAACATAAAAAATCGTTTAAATCTAATCAATAATAGTTTATATACTTAT
>DYQV01000608.1 GCA_020719105.1 Rikenella microfusus | reverse complement strand
GGAAATTAATCGTGGATTTTTTAAATTAAGTTTTAATTTAGAGGTTCAAATATTATCAAAATGAATACCAACATCCAGCAGAAAAAAATTCCCTTTTTCAATGCAACCCTTTCCTATCTGTTTTTCAAAAACATAGCGGCAGCCGATTTTCAGGAATTTTCGGAGTCAATGAATGAGCACTTTTATAATGAAAATTGTTCGCCTATTTCAGTAACTATCTGTGGTTCAATAAAAAACTATAAATTTTGGGTAAAAGCACACCAACAAACTTTTGAAGAAGTTAACTGGATAACTACTTGGTTTCATTCAACAGAAAGTGAGAAGCATATTTCCGGGTATTTTACCGCTGTGGGAGGAACAAATCTAAAAACTTTGGTTTCTGACCATTTTATCTGCAAAGTATTTGATACGGTTGATGCGCGTTTTTGCTACTTAGGTGAGGCTCGTTCATTGGCAAAAAAAGTATCGTTGCCTAAAGAATGGAACCAAGTGCAACAAACGATTAATAAAGCCATCGAATGGTGCGGACTTGAAAGTAAACACCTTATCAAACAACAGTTTTTAATTAACCATACGGTCACTTTGCCTGACATGCAAGTTTTAATTGAACCTCACCTGTTTTCAAATGGGGGATTGCCACTTCAACTTATTGAAACTGAAAACCAATATATAGCTGTGATTCTGGGTGCCGCATTTGTCATAAAACCAAACCGGGAATCTACCATTCCTGCTTTGCAAATTACAACCGAATCCATTGCTATTCTGGGTGAACAGGCCTGTCAAATAACTATTTCGGACCAAAGAATGGATTACTTTCAGTTACTGAACATTTCCACTCAATGGTTACATAGAGAATCACCTACTGAAATGCAAATAAACCAGACACTTCAAACGCTTTCAGAATGGATGGAAAAAAAGGCAGTAAGCTGGAATCAACTGTGTCGGGGAATAGCATATTTTAAAAATGCGGAAGGAATAAAAATATTCAAAACCATTTGCAAAGACCGGAAGATACCTTTAGCCAATATATTAACCCTGAGCCGAACTTTAAAAAGCGAAGTTCCGCTTTTTGAATTGGAAATTGATTTTCTCAAATTAAAGTGACAACACAAATGAGAACAAGGATAGCGGAACAACTTATGGCTGAACTCTCGCGCCGTAATATTGATTTAGTTGCTTCGTGGGCGCTGGGCCAAACAGGGGCAATTTCCAGCTTAGTGGAAATTACCCTTTCGCAGGAGGAAAAACTTTCTTCCCGCTCGGCTTGGGTATTGGAAAAACTGTCCGAAAAGTTTCCTGGAATTTTAGATGAATATATTCCTGAAATAATTACAGCAATTTCAACCATTGAATCGAGCAGCACCCGGCGTACTTTGGCTAAAGTACTCATGTTGCATAAAATACCTGAAACGCAGGAAGGACAAATTCTCGATTTTTGTTTAAAAATGATAGAACGGGTTAAAGAACCAGTAGCTGTTAAAGCAAATTGTATGACCATACTTTTCAATCTGTTGCCAAAATACCCGGAATTAAAAAATGAGGTTTTTGCCATTATTGAAACACAGATACCTTACAACAGTGTAGGTTTTAAAGCGCGTTTCGAAGTGCTAAAAAAGAGGATCGAATTAACCCGCTTTATTCATACCTGAGCAAAGCGAAAGGTATGAATGTGCGATGGGTATTGGGTAGCAAAGCGGGAACCGAACAAAGTGAG
>DYQV01000607.1 GCA_020719105.1 Rikenella microfusus | reverse complement strand
ATATATTTAAAAATACAAATCGCTACTTCGTAAAAGCAAGTATTTGTTCACTGCAAACCAAGTTGAAATATAAACCATAGCCATTCCAATAACAAAAACACAACCGAATAATAGGGCAATGGTATCAATATCATTTAAAATTGCCAACTCGGGCAATTGAACTTCAATTAAATAAATAACGCCACCCAATAAAAGGTAGGTAACAAAAATACTGTAAAGGGCGTGAGTTATACTTTTTGCTATAAAAGGAGCCCGAACAAAACGGGGTGTGGCACCTACCAACTGCATCGTTTTTATTAAAAAGCGCCGGGCATAAACCGACAATCGAATGGTATTATTTATAAGCGATAAGGATATCAATAATAATAATCCGCTAAATGCAAATAAGACCAGACTTATCTTTTTTATGTTCTTGTTAACAATCTCAACCAATGATTTTTGATAAGATACCTCTTTTACCTGAGGGTAATTCATTATTATTTGTTCAATTTTTTTTACACTATCTAAGTTTGCGTATTCTGCAAACAAACGCACTTCAATGGATGGCATCAATGGATTGTATCCTAAGAAGTTAATAAAATCTTCTCCCAATTCTTCTTGAAGTTCCTTTGCGGCCCGCTCCCTTGTAATATATTCCGTTGATTTCACGTAATTAGATGCATCGAGATTTTTTTGTAATCGTATCATATCCACTTCCCGGATAGTATTCTCAAGAATAACGGTAAAACCAATGTTTTCTTTTACGTGGCGTGAAAGTTTTTGGCCATTAAGCAATAAAAGCCCCATGATACCAACAATAAACAATACCAGCGAAATACTAATTATAGAGGTCAGGTATGAACTCCGAAGCTTTCGTTTTGATATTTTCTGTTCCCATCGGCTCATATTCTTTTTTTCAAGTGTGCAAAGATAATACAAAATTCCACTGGATGGCTTTTAGTTATGATAATAATCCCTGCCTTAAACTAACCAATAAAGAAAGGGATAATAGTATTTTTTGCAAATAGTACGTTGTTCATTAGCAATTTCAAGGTTTGAAATGGTTTCTTAATTAACACCTTTTCTTTCCTTTTGAATCCACTGAATGAATAAACCTAAACAAAGAAATAGTAAAATGAAAGAACTTGCATACGATACGGTATTCCCAATTTTATAGGCTTTTGGTTCAAACCGCCATTCAATTTCATGAACCCCTTGAGGCACCACCATGGCTCTTAAAACATAATTGGCCCTGAAATAATCTGCAGGTTTTCCATCAATGGTTGCATTCCATCCTTTTGGATAATAAATTTCAGAAAAAACAGCTACTCTTGGCGTATTACTCTTTGAACTGTATTTTAAATAGTTTGGTTTATAAACATTGAGTTTAATAGTTGCAGTTGTGTCAATTTCACTGGTTTGGGGTTGTATTAGAGTAGCGAATCTTTTGTCCACAATTGCTTCTTCCTTTGGATTGAAAGAACCCAATGCAGCTATTTCCTGATCCGCATTATCAACCAATTTGGTTGAATTTACAAACCACACACTTCCCAAAGCTCCTGAATTATATATTGGGAAATTTTCGGGACTGATTATAATATATTTGGTATTCAGCATATTTAAAACCGGCTGGCCGGAAACGGCTCCATAAAAATCAGTTTGATTGGGCTGTTGCAGATTTTTGATAATGGCTTGCATCTCAGTAAAAAGATGAAAATCAATTAATTCCTGGTACCT
>DYQV01000099.1 GCA_020719105.1 Rikenella microfusus | reverse complement strand
TTCGTGGATAAAGTATTTTGTTTTATAAACGAATGTTTTAAATGCGGTTGCCCTGTTTTTTTGTTCAACCAATCCCGTTTCCAAGTGTTTGTTTTATATTTTTGAACTCACAAAAGCTGCTCCATGATAACGCTTAAAAATGCTAAAGAGAATAACTTAAAATCCGTTAATCTAAACCTACCCGACCATAAGTTAATTGTTGTAACCGGGGTTTCCGGATCGGGAAAATCAACGCTGGTTTATGAGGTAATTTTTCAGGAAGCCCGCCGCCGCTATCTGGAAACTTTTTCGTCCAATGCCCGCCAATTTATGGGTCGCTTGAACCGTCCCGATGTTCAATACATTTCTGGTTTGTCGCCGGCCATTGCCTTGGAGCAAAAGCAACTTTCGCATTCACCACGCTCCACCGTTGGAACGTTTACCGAGCTTTACGACCTGCTCCGTCTGCTATTTGCAAGGCTGGGCCAACCCAATGCGACTTTTCCAAACGGAATTATCATAAACCGCAGTCTCTTTTCATTCAATACACCCCAAGGGTCTTGTCCCGAATGTCGGGGTGTGGGTGTTGCCGATGCTATTGATCGGGAATTGTTAATTAAGAACGAAAACAAAACCATTCGTAAAGGGGCTTTTGCTATGACCACCCCCGGTGGATACATTGTCTATTCGCAGGTTACCATGGAGGTGCTGAATAGGGTTTGCGCGGCGGAAGGGTTTTCGGTGGACATTGCCTGGAAAGATTTGGATGAAGCCCAGAAAAAAGTGGTACTTTTTGGTAGCCAAAAAATAGTTGTTCCCTTTGGGAAGCACCCTTTGGAATCGCGCATGAAATGGACCGGCATAACCGCCAAGCCTCGCGAGGAAAGCTACTACAAAGGGATTGTTCCGGTAATGGAAGAAATTCTTAAGCGAGACAGGAACTCCAATGTGTTGCGATTTGCAAAAACAGTGAGTTGTCCGGTTTGCAAAGGTTCCCGGTTAAAGGAGGAAGTGAACCGCATTGCCTTTCACGGTAAAAACATTACCGAACTTTCCGGATTAACCATCAATGGACTGCTTGTTTTCTTTGATTCCATATTGTTGGAAGGTCATGAACAATCAGTGGGTGAACCCATTTTGAATGAAATCAGGAAAACCAGCAGGCTCATCCAAAAACTGGGATTGGGTTTTTTAACCTTGAATCAACCTTCGCAAAGTCTTTCGGGAGGTGAAATCCAGCGGTTACGACTGGCCAAAATGGCATCCTCGGGGTTGAGGGGGATTCTGTATGTGTTTGATGAACCTTCCATGGGGATGCATCCTACGGAAATAAGTAATTTATTAGAAGTCTTGTTATCGTTACGCGATCAGGAAAATACCGTGTTGGTGGTGGAGCATAACCCCATTGTAATGAAACATGCCGATTGGATAGTTGATATGGGTCCGGGAGCAGGAGAGCATGGCGGTCACATACTTTTTTCGGGCCGAGCCGCTGATTTTTTCAACCAACCCGAATACGGGAACAGCCAAACATTAAAGCATTATCATAAAATATCGGACTTTAAAGCGATTCGCCAAGCATCAAATAAAGCCATAATCTTAAAAACGGTTCAATCCAATGGTCTGAAAAACATGGAGATTTCAATTAAAACCCAAGCCCTGAATGTGGTTAACGGACTATCTAGGTCGGGTACAAGGCAACTTGTTGATGCCTTAAAGTTTTTGATGAATTCTAGTAACAAAAGGGACAATTCTACTTTTATTTTAGAAAATGGAGGGGCAGTTAAAAGAGTGATCAGTATAGATCCGTCACCTATAGGCAAAACCCCTCGCAGCAATCCCGCCACTTATATTGGGTTAGCCGATGAATTGCGTGATTTGTTTGCATCAACCGGAGAAGCAAAAGCCAAGGGTTTTACCAAGAACCATTTTTCGTTTAATACACCTGCAGGGCGCTGCCCCAAATGTGAAGGTGCCGGTTACGAGCAAGTTGGAATGCAATTGCTTGGAACGGTTGAATTGGTATGCAGCGAATGCAATGGAAAACAATTTTGTCCCGAAATACTAACCGTGTTGTATCAGGGTAAAACCCTGGCTGAAATTTATTCCCTTTCTGTGGATGCCGCACAGGATTTTTTTGAAAATCATTCCACCATATCGCCTTATTTGAAGGTTATGCAACAAGTGGGCCTTGGATACCTGACTCTAAACCAACGCTCGGGAACCCTTTCGGGGGGTGAGGCCCGACGGGTTAAGTTGGCTAAAATTCTGGTTAAAGCGACCAATCAGCCAACATTGTTTATTATCGATGAACCGTCGTCGGGGTTGCACGACCATGATGTGGAAGTGTTGCTCGAAAACCTAAACCGTTTGGTGAATCAAAAACACACCGTGGTAATGATGGAGCAAAACCCAATTGTACTCAAACAAGCCGATCATTTAATTGAATTAGGCCCTAATGGCAAAACGGTAGGTTTAAATTTGATTTATCAGGGCGTTCCATCCGGAGTCCTAACCGTTTCTGACTCTCCAACAGCAAAAGCCTTACATGGGATTTTATCAGACCCTGTTTCAAACCCTATCCCCGTTTTTGAGCGGTTTGGCCCCATGGTAATGAAAGACGTTTCCACACACAACCTCAAAAATGTAAATGTTTCCATTCCATACAATAAAATGACGGTTTTAACTGGAGTCTCCGGAAGTGGAAAAACTTCGCTGGCATTTGATACGCTTTTTACCGAAGGCCGCCAGCGTTATGCTGAGAGTTTTTCGGCATACACAAGAAACAGGCTTAATTTAAATTCAGAGGCACAATTTGAAAGCATCAAAGGGCTGATGCCCACTCTGGCAGTGGATCAGAAAAGTATTAGCCACAGCGAACGCAGTACGGTAGGAACTATTACTGATATTTATGATACGATTCGGCTGCTCTTTGCCCGGGTAGGAACCCGGGAATTGGAAAGCGAAACCCCGTTGGCTTCCTGGTTTTCTTTCAATCACGAACAAGGAGCTTGTAAAACCTGCGAGGGATTGGGTTACCGGATGGTTTGTGATGCTGAAAAATTGATTTCCCATCCCGAAAAACCGATTGTTGCTGGAGCCATTGACGGTAGTAAAACCGGTAAGTTTTATGGCGATCCTCATGGACAGTACATTCCAACCTTATTGGCTGCCGGAAAAGAACGAGGTTTTGATTATTCGATTCCATGGAATGACTTAAGCACGGAGGCCAAACAACTGTCCCTTTATGGTTCAGGCACCAAAACCTATAAAGTAACTTGGGAATACAAACGAAACCAACGCACCGGGAAACACGAATTTACTGGTCCATGGCAGGGGTTCCTAAATTTGGTTAACGAAGAATACTTAAGAAAGGCCAACGATAAAAGAGCCGATTCCCTTTTGCCCGTTATGAAAAGGGAATCTTGCTCCAGTTGCAAAGGCCTAAGACTAAACGAAAGGGCTTTAAAGTGCCGGGTACTTGATAAAACCATTGCCGAATGGACCCAAATGTCCGTGTCGGATTTGGAGGTGTGGCTCAAAAAAAATGTAGTAATTTCCCAGTCTTTCAGCAAGGAACCAATCACCCAAAAAGCAGCACAGGTAATGGTGGGAACCATGTTGAACGGGTTAGATATGCTATCTCATTTAGGATTGGGATACCTATCGTTAAACCGGGAATCAAAAACCTTGTCCGGTGGAGAAGGGCAGCGGGTGCGCTTGGCATCGGTGTTAAACCAGAATTTATCGGGGGTTTGCGTGGTTCTCGACGAACCCACCCGTGGATTGCATCCCAAGGACACCGAAAACCTGATTTACATCCTACAGGAATTAAAACGCCAAGGAAATACCGTGGTGGTGTGCGAACACGACCCCTATTTTATTAACTGCGCCGACCACATTATTGAACTGGGACCCGGAGCAGGAAAGTACGGTGGATATGTAATTGCCGAAGGGCATTCCAACGAATTGGCAAACAGTTTTAAATCGATTATTGGACCTTATTTAAAAGTGGGATATCAATATCCGCACAAAAAAAGGCCCATCAGCTTTATAAAAGCCATTCAGGTTCAAGGGGCATGGGCCAATAATTTGAAAAACATCAATGTGCGGATTCCCGCCAATGCATTGGTAGTGCTCTGTGGCGTATCGGGGAGCGGCAAGTCGAGCTTGATGAACGAAGTTATTTACCAGTCGGCTCTTCAACAAAAACCCGTAAATTGTTTAAATATTACCGGATTACAGCTTTTCGACCAAATCATTTATTCCGGACAAAGACTTCCGAAACTGCACGGCCAAAGTTTGGTTGCCGGTTTTATAGGTTTGGTCTCGATTCTTGAAAAAGAATTTACCGAGGCGGCCAAGGTTCAAAATTTATCGCTTACAAAGCCGCATTTTTCCTTATTTGGCAAAGCCGGAAGGTGTGAAACCTGCGAGGGAAAGGGTGAATTGAAAACCAGTATGGACTTTTTAGCCGATGTATTCGAACCTTGCGAGATGTGCCACGGAACCGGTTTTAAACCTGAGGTATTAACTTTCAGCATAAAGGGGAAAAACATAGCCGAAGCGCTGGGATTGAGTTTTGAAGAGTTACCTGCTGTTTTTACGGATTCAAAAATAAAAGAAACCTGCCAATTAGCTGTTCATCTGGGTTTGGGTTACCTAAGCATTAACCAACGGCTAAAAACGTTGAGCGGAGGCGAAATTCAGCGATTGTCGTTGATGCAAGCCCTGCTCGAAAACAAAGGGAAAACGTGCCTTTTTCTGTTGGATGAACCTACCACCGGATTGCATATGTTGGATGTGGAACATTTGATGGCCGCATTCAACAAGCTGCTGGATGCCGGTCATAGCTTGCTGGTAATAGAGCATCACCAAACCCTGGTTTCCTCAGCCGATTATTTAATTGAACTGGGTCCCGGAGCCGGTGAATTGGGAGGAAAATTGGTGAGGGAGGGATAGGAATTTTGGAAATTCTTTTTTAACAACTGATTATGTTTCAACCACTTTTTTATAACTTTGATAGCAGTTCCGAAAAAAAAATATTAAAACAAACCAAAAACAAAGTGGGCAAATAAAATAATTACACTTTTGCGGGAATGGTTAGTGAGCCTTCGAGTATAATGAGATATGATGGGTAATTCATAATTTCATTCAGATAACAAGTATTAGTTTATAAACCTTTAATTATACAATTATGATAGCAGTAGTAATTATCATCTCGCTTCTCCTGATTATTTACGGAGTTTTTGGATTGGTTTCCCAAAGTAAAAACAGTCAGGTAAAATACCCGGCCGTAATCCCTTCACTAATACTTGGGGGGTTTTTTCTGGTGGTATTTTCGTTAATAATCCGCATTGATGCGCAGCAAGTGGGGGTTTTGGTTAAGCCTACAGGGGTGAGCGACGAAGAATTGAACACAGGGTGGCATATTGTAATGCCCTGGAACGATGTGCACAAAATGGACAAAACCGTTTGGGTTTATACCTGCACCAATGCCACCGGCGAGGGCTCCAAAGATCATACCGATGCTATTTGGGCGCCCACCAAAGACGGTATTAAAATGGGAATTGATATTTCTGTATCGTGGAGGATTGACCCAAAAATGGCCTCCTGGATTTATCAGAATGTTACCGAAAACGATGGAGGAACTTCGGGGAGGTATTTGTGGCTCGAAGAAAATGTAATTCGCACCAAATTAAAATCGACACTGGCATTGAGTGTGAGCAATTATTCACCCATCGAAGTGTATAGTACCAAAAGAGAGATTATTCAAAACGATGTCATTGTGCGGATCAAAAAAGAGGTAGGGTTGTATTATTTAATTATTGACCAGGTTGATATCCGCGAGGTCTATTACAATGCCGAATACGAAACAGCCATTAACAACAAAAAACTGGCAGAACAGGAAGCCCTAAGGCTGGTAGATGTAACCCGGCAAAAAGAGGAGTTGCTGAAACAGGCAAGTATCAACAAGGAAATTGCCATTCAGCAAGCTGAAGGGGAGGCAAAAGCCTTGCAGATTAAAGGCTCGTCCATAGCCAGCAATCCAAAAATTATTGAACTGGAATGGATAAACAAATGGAATGGGGCATTGCCTACCTATATGATGGGCTCAGGACAAGGGGTTATGTTAAACTTGAATAAATAGCTGATGGTTTTTCAGCTATTTACACCGGAAAAATCATTTTTTGAATAAGTGTAAAAAAAACACCTCATTAATTAGTTGTTTTCCTACCATTTTTACAAATTTGCGGGTAATTTATTGAGTTATTCCATTTGGATGAATTTGACTTTTAATTAGATGATATGATGCAAGATATTACTCATTATTCTGCAAAACAAAAAACTTTTTTGGTTCTACTGCGGGTTTTTATAGGTTGGCATTTTTTGTATGAGGGTTTGGTTAAGGCCATGAACCCCAATTGGTCGTCGATAGGGTATTTGATGGATTCGAAAGGATTTATGGCCGGGTTTTTTTATTCTTTAGCCAGCAATCAAAGTGTACTTGAAGTAGCCGATTTTTTAAACACCTGGGGTTTAATAGCCATAGGTCTTGGCCTGATATTGGGCTGCCTTACACAAATAGCTACCCTATCGGGGATCATTCTGCTGGCATTTTATTATTTGTCGCACCCGGCATTTGTTGGAGTTAACTATGCCTTACCCAGCGAAGGGAGCTATCTGTATATAAATAAAATCCTTATTGAAATGGCGGCACTTGTTGTGCTATATGTTTTTCCAACAGGAAAAATTATAGGAATCGACCGGCTTATATTCAAAAAGAAGGTCCATTAGCCGATTTTCAACCCTGAATAAATAAAATAACAACACAATTTATGAGTGACGGAATTAAAGACAATCCGGAGAATATTGGACGTCGTAATGTGATTAAATCATTAATTACATTGCCTGTTTTAGGGGCAATGGCATACGGTGTTATTAAGAAAAACATACACGATGAGAATCTAAGGAAAAACATCATTGAGGAGTTGAATATCAGCAATGAAGAGCCTCATGCTCCAATTATTGCAAAAAACAGTGGTGAAAAAATCCGGATTGGAATCATTGGTTACGGCGGAAGAGGAGAGGATTTGATACGTGCTGCAGGATTTGCTGCGCCAGAATGGATTGATGAAATGATTGAGGCAAAATTAAAAAACCCCAATGATAAGCGGTACGAAGAGTATTTGAATCAGGAGGATTTAAACATTGAATTGACAGGCATTTGTGATGTTTTTCAGGTTCGGGCAAGGAAAGGGCTTGCGGCTTCGGGCAATGCTGCCAAACAGGGAAAAGATGGAAAACCTGAAAAGCAAGGAATTGTATATAAAACCTATAAAGAATTGATTGCCAGCAAAGATATTGATGCAGTAATTATTGCTACACCCGACCACTGGCATGCCGAAATTGCCATTGAAGCAGCTAAAGCAGGGAAACATGTGTATGTTGAAAAAGGCATGACACGCACCGTGGAAGAAACATTTGCCCTTACTGAAGCGGTTAAACAAAGCGGCATCATTTTTCAGTTGGGGCATCAGGGCCGCCAAACGGAAAGTTATGTGAAGGCTCGGGAAATAATTGAGAAAAACATATTGGGAAAAATTTCCTTAATTGAAATTACCACCAACCGGAACGATCCCAACGGAGCTTGGCAATATAACATCCATCCAGAGGCTAATGAAAAGACCATTGATTGGGAACAGTTTACAGGAAATGGTCCCCAAAGGCCTTTTAGTCTTGAACGGTTTTTCCGCTGGCGATGCTGGTGGGATTATGGCACAGGGCTCTCCGGCGATTTGCTTACCCATGAATTTGACTCTATTAACCAGATACTTAAACTAGGGATTCCCGAAAGTGCTGTTTCATCGGGAGGCATCTATTTTTACAAAGATGGCCGGGAAGTACCCGATGTATGGCAAGTGGCATTGGAATATCCAAAACGCGATTTGACCGTGCTTTACAGTGCTACCTTATCGAACCAGCGCGATAGGGGCAAGATTATTATGGGTCATGATGCCGTAATGGAAATGGGAAGCAACCTTACTGTTTATGCCGATCCTCAATCAACCCGCTACAAGGAGAAAATTGATAACCATATTATTGACCCAAACATACCTATCTATACCTATATACCTGGCCGCAAGAATGTGGATGCGGTAACGTCAGCAACCGAAGCCTATTTTGCAGGCAGGGGTTTGCTCTATACTTACCGGAACGGCAAAAGGGTGGACACCACACATTTACATATCAAAGAATGGCTCGATTGCATCCGGGAAAAGAAACAACCTTCGTGTAATATCGATGAGGGTTTTGAAGAGGCCATTACGGCTCACATGGCAACAATCTCATACAGAGCTGGAGCTAAAGTTTATTGGGATGCAGATAAAAAACAGGTAATAATTGGTGAACCCAATAAAAGCGGGTTGATGTAAT
>DYQV01000606.1 GCA_020719105.1 Rikenella microfusus | reverse complement strand
TTAACTAATATTTAGAAAAGCAACACTTAACGTTATACTATAAATAGGTTAATGCTATTTTTTATTGGCAAACATAGCGGCGCCTATCATTCCGGCGTTATTTTGCAATTGTGCAGGAACAATGGGAGTTTTAACGGTTATAAATTCTTCAATTTTGTCCAATCGTTTACTCGTTCCACCTCCTATGATAAATAAATCAGGGTAAAAAAGTTGCTCGTAATAGTGCAAAACTTCATCAAGACGCATCCCCCACTTTTTCCATGTTAAGTCAAGTTTTTTGCGAACTGCATCCGATGCATATTTTTCAACTGTTTCTTTATTAAATTGTAAATGTCCTAATTCCGTATTTGGCAACAACTCACTTTTATTAAAAAAAGCCGTTCCAATACCAGTTCCAATAGTCAATAACATTACCACTCCATTGTTTCCCTTTGCTGCTCCATGGTGTAGTTCAGCTAATCCAGCAGCATCCGCATCATTTACTACGAATACTTCACATCCTGTTTTCACGGAAAGAAATTGGTTCACTTTAACTCCAATCCACGACTTGTCAATATTTGCAGCTGTAAGAACCACTCCATTTTGAATAACTGATGGAAAACCAATCCCTATTTTACCGGTCCAATTAAAATGCTTAACCAATTCAATAATAGTCGCCGCAACTGCTTCAGGAGTAGATGGCTGTGGCGTTTCAAGTCTTACTCTTTCAGCAAGCAATTCTGCATTTACTGTATTAATTGGAGCGCCTTTAATTCCCGTTCCACCAAAATCGATACCTAATACTTCCATAGTTCTTAATAAAGCCATAAAGTTAACTGAACTTTTTGGTTTTTTATGTTAACTCTTCATTATTAAAATTGCTCATCAAAAGTATAAAGTGTTCCAGCTTTCACTTGCTCCCCTCCAAAGGTTTGATAAAATTCTGTAAGTGCCGGTAAAGCAGTACAGTGCGATGGCATAACCACTTCAACCTGTAATTCTTTTATGTATTCGATGGTTTTTTGTGTTTGATTGTTTTTCAACATTAAATGGAAACCACCCATAACACCAAATACTTTGGATATACCCGTCACGAAGCGAGCATGCTCAATTATATTACAAATGCCGGAATGAGCGCATCCTGAAATAACAAACAATCCTTGGTTCATAACAATGACCATTCCGGTATCATCAAGAATTGGATCGGGCATTTTTCCATCCAAATAAAAGGTAGTTGTATTTTTCTCAAAATTCATTTTCCTTGGAATTTCGCCCAAATAGACCATTTTATCAGAAATCCAAACAGGCTCTTTTGATTTGTGGATGGCAAATCGCTTACTTAATTCCGCTTCATCAACATCCAATCCTACATATTTATGTTCTTTGCCAGAAAACCTCCTATTAAAAACATCGGGGTGGCATATCAATTTCATGGCATCAATGAATTTCAATCCATTTCCATGATCGTAATGTCCATGACTTAAAATCAAATAGTTGGTATCATGAATTGGGGCTTCAAGAATCCTGGCGTTTTCCAAGAACAGATTGGTTTGCCCTGTATCAAAGAGAACCTGATTGTCGAATACCACTAAAAATGACAGACCATGTTCTGCTTTGCAAACAGAGGAAGCAACATTATCGGTGAGGACATAAACTTTTAGCTTCATAATAACTAAAGATTGTTAGAATTTGAGATATGAGATATGAGATATGAGATATGAGATATGAGATATGAGATATGA
>DYQV01000605.1 GCA_020719105.1 Rikenella microfusus | reverse complement strand
TCAGCTTTGTTCGGAAGCAATGCAATTGCAGGAACCATAAATATTATTTTAAAAGACCCAAAAACAAATAGCTATGAAGCAGGAGCCAATTATGCACTTACTGGCATTGGTGTTGATGGCTCAGGTGGTGAAGCTCCTGATTATTCGGTGAACTTTAACACATCTCTTGTTTCTGACGACCATAAAACTGGTATGTCGTTATATGGATTTACAAGGAAAAGAGAGATGTTTGATGCAAATGATGACAGTTTTTCAGAAATAGCATCCTTAGAAAACCTTACGTTAGGAGCTAGAATTTTTCACAGGTTTGGTTATCGTGATAAACTGGCATTTGACTTTTTTGGTATAAATGAACAACGTGATGGTGGAAATATGCAGGAATACCCACTCCATGAAAGGGATATTGCTGAAGCATTAACACATAAAATGAAGGTTGCAGGCCTTACCTATGAGCGTTTTTTCAGAGAATACGATTTATTGTCAGTATATGCTTCCGGTCAATTTCTGAACAGGGATTCTTATTATGGTGCCGGTCAATCATTAAGTGATTATGGAAATACGAAAGATAATTCCTACAATGTTGGATTACAGTACAAAGCTTTATTTGGAAAATCAACACTTATATGTGGCGTTGAAAATACCGGAGGCTTTCTTTTGGATAAAAAATTAGGATATCCTGACCTGGAAAACGCTGAAATAAATTTTAGTGATTCAACAATTAACTACACTCATACCAAAAATACAATTGTCGCTGACCAATCTTCAATTACAACCGGAGTGTTTGTCCAGTACGAATTAAAATTAAACAAACTAAAAGTTGTTGCAGGTGCCAGGTTCGACCATTATGAAATAAAAGATTTAGTGAATGAAAGCGCCGAACCCAAAGCAGGTAATGTAATAAGTCCAAGAATTAGTTTTATGTATGATATTGTAAAACCATTACAGGCAAGGTTAAGTTATTCACAAGGATACCGTGCACCGCAGATATTTGATGAAGACTTACATATTGAAACTTCCGGTTCAAGACAGGTTATACACAAAAATGACCCAA
The DNA here is from genome assembly GCA_020719105.1 of Rikenella microfusus. Classification (GTDB taxonomy): domain Bacteria; phylum Bacteroidota; class Bacteroidia; order Bacteroidales; family SZUA-534; genus GWE2-40-63. Next base: position 675 of record DYQV01000605.1, on the reverse strand, counting down.
GTTTAAAACAAGAGACCAGCCATAGCATTACGGCATCTTTTGATTATAATAAGCTAATCGGAACAGTTTATACCGGATTTTTAGTAGAGGGGTTTTACACAAAACTTGTTGATGCGTTTGCTAATGAATTTGGTGAGCCGGATGAAAACGGAACAGTAATATACACTCGCATAAATTCAGAAGGTGGAGCTGTTGTGCAAGGGGTAAATTTAGAACTTAAACTAAAGCCTCTTAAAGATTTTTCTCTCACATCAGGTTTTACCTTACAAACGAGTAAATTTGAAGAACCACAGGAAGATTTTAATGAAAAGAGGTTTTTTCGTACACCAAATCAATATGGTTTTTTTGTAATTGACTGGGATTTTTATAAAAATTTCTGCCTGTCAACAACAGGAAACTATACAGGAAGTATGTTAGTACCTTATTTTGGAACTGAAAATCATGATGGCGAGTTACGTGAATCTAACAGTTTTTTTGACCTTGGAGCAAAACTAAGCTATAAACTAAAATTGAATGGTGCTTCAGTAGAATTTTCCGGTGGAGTAAAAAATATATTCAATTCATACCAAAATGATTTTGACATAGGAATCGACCGTGACCCGGCTTATATTTATGGCCCATTATCACCTCGGACGATTTATTTTGGGATAAAATTTGGAAATCTATTAAATTAGA
>DYQV01000098.1 GCA_020719105.1 Rikenella microfusus | reverse complement strand
AATATATCTTAATTAAAAGTTTTGAATTTAAATGGTTTGTATAAATTTGAAGTCCACAAAAATCAGTTATTTTATTAAAAATTTATCTATGAAAAAATTGAACTTGTTTACCTTAGTACTTTTATGCGCTACCGCTCTCATGGCACAAAGCAGAAAAGAGTTGAAAGAAGCAAATATAAGTAATCAAACGGAATGGAAATACGATTACTCCAGTGGCAAAGAGGTAAAATACATAGTTGCCGAATACAAATATGATGAAAATGGAAATGTACTGCTTGAAAAAACGTTTAATGAAAAAGGAACGCTGGAAACTTATTTTGAACATGAATACGATAGCAATGGAAACCAGATAGTTGAAATTACTTATGATGCAAAAGGCAAGGTTTTAAAGCGCGAAGAGTTTAAGTATGAAGGGAAACTTAAAGTTGAAAAAAAAACTTTTACCCCTGATGGAAAATTGAAAAGTAAAAAGGTTTACGAATACAAGACATTTTAGATGTTCGAATCATTAAAACAGGCTTAAAGAATAAATTCAACCCATGAACCGATTCATTGAAAAATATAAGGACCCCGTTTTCAAGGAATTTCTACTTGTGTTGAGTTTTGGTTTGCTCTCTGTTTTATTAAGCCAAATTCAATTCTATATGCCCGGCGTTGAGGGCGGTGCAAGCGATTTTCGCGAAATTGCCCTTCTTATTGGCGTTTTCTATTTCCGCTACTGGTTATCCATTCCATGTATCAGCTTGATTACAGCACTGGCAACCCCTGATAACGGTTCTTATTTGTCAACGTTCAGTATGCATTTTGTTGCATTACTGGTAGCTTTTTACTTTTTTCAATCCATTGAAAAGCATAAAATTAATCGATTTTTATCTGGTTTATACTTGCTTTTATTTACCGTGATATATTATGTATTGTTTTTAATCCCAATCATGGTTTTAACCAGTAATTTTTCAGGGACTATTGATGAAGGGAACTTGATTGCCAAGTATTTTCATGTTTTAAGTTTAGTAAAGTTTGAGATTACTTCGACCGCCGCTGTAACATCGCTCTACTATTTAAACCTCAAGGCAACACTTATTCTGAAACAACAAAATCTGGACCTTAAAAAAGCCAAAGAGAAAGCGGAGGAAGGAGAGCAATTAAAAACGGCTTTTCTTCAAAACATTTCGCACGAAATTCGCACACCATTGAATGGCATTGTGGGTTTTAGCCGATTATTGCAGAGTGAATATGAAAAAGTTCCTCCAATTTCAAATTATACGCAAACCATTCTGAGTTGCAGCAATCAATTGTTAACTATTGTACATGATATCATCGATATTTCGCAAATATCAACCCAACAAATGGAATGGCTCGTTTCGGAACGAAAACTAAGTCAATTGATGCAAGAGCTTGATGTGGCGCTAAAAACTAAAGCCCAAGAAAAAAAAATAGTTGCCCATTTTACTATTAATGGAGATTCCAATACGATAATAAGTACCGACCAGTATAAATTGGAACGGGCATTGTATCACCTGATTGATAATGCCATTAAATATGGTCAAAATAAGGATGTTTCAATACAGGCCACAGTTAATAATCATTTTATTGAGTTTCAAATACAGGATCAGGGCCTTGGAATTGCTGACAACAACCGCGAGGCAATATTCGATAATTTCCGCCAGATAGAAACCGGTACAACCCGGAATTATGGAGGTAACGGACTCGGGCTTGCCATTGCAAAAGGATTCATTTATTTTATTGATGGAGAAATTCAACTCTTTTCGAAGCTGGGCGAAGGCTCCCGGTTTGTTATCACAATACCTAAGTCTGCTCCACCATCCGAGCCCAAATAGCGGTTCATCTTCAATTTATTTCATCAAAAACTTGTTCGTTTTGTGAATGATCTTTTTCGTAAAAAACGATGCGGTTTTCATTTATTTTTCGTTTGAATCAATATCTTTGGTAACCATTTTATTGATAAAAAATATTCGTATAAAATTCCATGCAAAAGCCTGAACCCATTATTACCATCGAACACGTTTCGCATTCTTTTGGCGATAAAATTGTTCTTGATGACATTAATTTAGTTGTCCGCAAGGGAGAGTTTGTTACCATTTTGGGTCCATCGGGTTGTGGTAAAACTACGTTGTTGCGATTAATTGCTGGGTTCCAGAAAGCATCGGAAGGAAAATTTACCCTTGGCGGAACCGATGTAACGGAAACACCTCCGCATCACCGCCCGGTTAATACGGTTTTTCAAAAATATGCGCTTTTTCCCCATCTCAATGTGTATCAAAATATTGCCTTTGGGCTAAATCTGAAAAAACTACCTTCCGCTGATATTAAAAGGAAAGTGATGCACGTTCTGAAAATGGTAACCATGACCGATTATGAAGAACGTGATGTGGGTTCCCTTTCCGGAGGTCAGCAGCAGCGGGTTGCCATTGCCCGGGCTATTGTAAACGAACCACAGGTATTGCTTCTCGACGAACCGTTGGCCGCGCTTGACCTGAAAATGCGCAAGGACATGCAAATGGAGATTCGGGCAATGCACAAAAAATTGGGGATTACCTTTGTTTACGTGACCCACGACCAGGAAGAAGCATTAACCCTGAGCGATACCATTGTGGTGATGAGCGAAGGTAAAATACAGCAGATTGGAACGCCCACCGAAATTTATAACGAACCCGCTAATGCTTTTGTAGCTGACTTTATCGGCGAAAGCAACATCATGAATGGAGTGATGATAAAAGATAGCCTGGTAGAATTTGCCGATCACCAGTTTGAATGCGTGGATAAAGGTTTCGGACAGAATGAGCCTGTGGATGTAGTTCTCCGTCCCGAAGATATCTATATTTTCGAATTATCGGAGGCTGCACAATTTACGGGTACCGTTACTTCCTGCATTTTTAAAGGGGTGCATTACGAAATGATGGTTATTACACCCGAAGGTTACGAATTCCTGATTCAGGACTATCACAACTTTGAAGTTGGCCGCACCGTGAGCCTTTTGGTGAAGCCTAACGATATTCATGTGATGAAAAAAGAACGGCTCATCAATACCTTTGAAGGGGTTGTGATTGATAAAACCCAAGTGCGGTTTTTGGGCCATACCTTTAAATTGGATGAGAAGATTTCGGTTGCCAACGGCAGTAAAGTAAAAGTAGCCGTTGACTTTAATAAAATAATCCTTCAGGATAATGAGGAGGATGGCATGATACGTGGCGATGTTCGGTTTATACTTTATAAAGGGGACCACTATCACCTTACCGTGGTTACTAAAGATCAAGAACATATTTTTGTGGATACCAATGATGTTTGGGATGATGGTGACCGCATAGGAATTACCATACCTCCGGAATCGATTCAAATAATAAACCAATAATTCGAAAATACGGTGCAACGAAACTTAAAATCATTCATTGGATTGCGAAGGAATTGGTCCATTCCATACCTGCTTTTTTTAGCCCTTTTTGTATTAATACCGCTGGGGTTAATTGTTTACTATGCCTTTACAAGCCACGACGGTGCATTTACCTTAACTAACTTCCGTAAATTCTGGATGCATCCCGAAGCAATGAATACCTTCATCTTTTCCATTGGGATTGCCTTAATAACTACGGTTCTTTGCCTGATTTTGGGCTATCCGGCGGCCTATATTTTAAGCCGGATGGAATCGCAAAACGCACAGATTCTGGTGTTGCTTTTTATACTTCCCATGTGGGTCAATTTTCTTATCAGAACCCTGGCCACGGTGGCTCTATTCGATTTTTTAAGTCTCCCCCTTGGAAAAGGTTCGCTCATATTTGGTATGGTTTACAACTTCCTACCTTTTATGATTTATCCCATTTATAACATCCTGCAAAAAACCGATTCCAACTTAATTGAGGCCGCGCAAGATCTGGGAGCCAATCCAAGGCAAGTATTCTTAAAAACAATACTACCCTTATCGGCGCCGGGTATATCAAGTGGCATTATGATGGTTTTCATGCCGGTAATCTCTACGTTTGCCATTGCCGAATTGCTGACTATTAACAACATAAAACTTTTTGGAACCACGTTACAGGAAAATATTTATAACGGTATGTGGAATTATGGAGCCGCTTTATCGTTGGTAATGCTGCTGCTTATTGGGCTCACTTCGCTTCTAAATAATGAAGGTACAGCCAATGATTCTGCGGAAGGAGGCCTGATATGATAAAACGCATCCTTTCAAGATCGTATCTGGGGGTTTTGCTGATAATGCTCTATGCCCCCATTCTTATCATTATTATATTCTCGTTTACCGAATCAAAAGTGCTGGGCAACTGGACCGGCTTTTCATTTAAACTCTATACCTCTATTTTTAAAAGTGGTGTTCACCATTCCTTGTCGAATGCCCTTTGGAATACCCTTATTATTGGACTCATTTCAGCTTTTGCATCCATGATTTTAGGAACCATGGCAGCCATTGGAATTTACAATCTGCGTCCACGGGCACGAAAAACAGTGCAATTGTTGAATACCATTCCCATTCTAAATCCCGATATCATCACAGCCATTTCCTTGTTTCTCCTCTTCATTAGCTTGGGCTTTTCGCAAGGATATACTACCGTAATTCTGGCTCATATCACCTTTTGCACGCCTTATGTGGTACTGAGTGTGCTTCCGCGGCTGCGCCGAATGAACGAAAACCTGTATGAAGCTGCCCTCGACTTGGGAGCCACACCCTTTTATGCGCTTCGCAAAATTATGTTACCCGAACTAAAACCCGGAATGATCAGTGGTTTTATTCTGGCTTTTACCCTATCTATCGACGACTTTGTGGTAACACTGTTTACCATTGGGAACCAAGGGCTTGAAACCCTATCAACCTATATTTATGCCGATGCCCGCAAAGGTGGTTTAACCCCCGAATTGAGGCCACTTTCGGCTATTATTTTTATAACTGTGCTGGTTCTATTATTGTTTATTAATCAACGATCCGTAAAAAAGAAGAGGTAAATCATGAAAAAAATCATTCAAAAAAAGCTGGGGCATTCACTCGTTGCTTTGCTCCTTTTCATGGGTGTTGTAACCCTATTTAGTTCCTTTAATCAGGATGATGATTCCAGAAAAAAAATTCTGAAAGTATATAACTGGGCCGATTATATTGATGAGGATCTGCTCACGGAATTTCCTGTATGGTATAAAGAACAGACGGGTGAAGATGTTGAGGTAGTATATCAGGTATTCGACCTGACAGAAGTAATGTACACCAAAATAGCATTGGGTAACGAAGATTACGATCTGGTTTGCCCATCGCAATATGTTATTGAGCGGATGATGAAAAACGACATGCTTTTACCCATTAACATGGATTTTGGCAAAACCGAAAACTACATTAAAAACCTATCTCAGTTTATGACCGAACGGATGGAAGATTTCAGTGCCCCCGGGAAAAAGGCAGGAGACTATATGGTGCCTTACATGTGGGGAACATCGGGCATCTTATATAATACCAATCTTATATCAAAAAGTGAGGTGGAATCTTGGTCGTGTCTATGGAATCCGAAAAACAAAGGAAAAATATTGATGAAAGATCATTATTGGGATGTTTATAACATGGTAGCTGTTTATAGCTTTTATCCCGACATTGTTTCCGGTAAACGAACCCTTTACGATGTTTCAAACGCACACACCGATGAAGATATCGCCATGGTGGAGAAAAATTTAAAGGCGCTGAAACCAAACTTGGCTGGGTGGGAAGCCGATTTTGGCAAAGAGATGATGACCAAAGGGGAAATTTGGATGAGCTACAATTGGAGCGGTGATGCTGTTTGGTCCATTGAAGAAGCTGCTTTGGTAAATGTATCGCTCGATTATGTGGTGCCTCGCGAAGGCAGCAACTTGTGGTTCGATGGTTGGGTAATTCCGAAATATGCTGGAAATGTTAAAGCCGCCAGCTATTTTCTAAATTACTTATGCCGCCCCGATGTAGTTTTACGCAATATGGAGGTGAGCGGCTATACCAGTGCAGTTGCCACTCCTGAAATTTTAGAAGCCCAAATTGATACCACATTAACAGAAACGGTCAATCTCAGTTACTTTTTCGGTCCGGGAAACGACAGCTTGAAAGTAAACCCCATTCAGTATCCTGATAGCAGTGAGGTTAGCCGCTGTGTTCTGCTTCACGATTTTTTGGATAAAAATGATGCCATTCTGGAAATGTGGAGCCGTGCCAAAGGCGACAACATGAATAAAGGAATGGGATATTTTATAGTGGGTTTTATTATACTCTTAGCAGGCTGGCTTATTTATCGTAAAGTGAAAAAATAAAAATTGGGAACCAGCAGCTCTTCAACCCGAATTAATCGATAGAAAGGTTTACAACCTGAACTATCGGTTTTATGAGGGTAATCCCGACATAGAAATTGTTTGAATCATTTTGAAAAAATGGTGAATTACAATTTCTATGTCGGTTAAGCATTTTTTAATGCTTAATTTGGGTTCAATAAAAAATACAAAATTTCAATACAAACAAAACCAGCGATAAAACTTGAAATCAAGCTCATCGCCGGTTTTTATATTTTATTAAATCCAACTGATTTTGGAATCCTTATTTTCGTTTACCTATGCGGTGCAGGTGGTTAATGTGCGATGCCACAGCCAAATGAACATTTGGATATTCAATGTAGGGCATCTGGTATTCCGAACAAACCTGCTTTACAATTTTGCTTAAGGCCGGATAATGCACATGCGATATTTTTTTGAACAAATGATGTTCAATCTGAAAGTTCAACCCACCAATAAACCACGAAACCACCTTGTTTTGGGTAGCAAAGTTGGCAGTAACTTTTAACTGATGGATAACCCATTCGTCTTCCATAGTTACTTGTCCCTTTTCAACAACCGGAAAATAGGTGTCTTCCACGGTATGGGCCAATTGGAACACCATACTTAAAACAACTCCAGCAAAAAGTCCGTAAACCAAAAAACCAATAACCCAAGGAAGGAATCCTACCATGTAAATGGGAATGGCAACGAATAAAACCAGGTGAATGGCTTTGAATCCCCAAAAGGAGAAATGGTCGCCCACTTTCATTTTTTTAATCGGCAGTTCACCCACTTTTCCGGTAAAGTATTTTTTGTAATCGGTAAAAAATATCCAATACAAATACAAAAGGGAATAAACAAAAACAAAGTATAAATGCTGAAATTTATGGATACGGTAGTTCTCTTGTGTTTCGCACATTCGTAAAAAAGGCTTGGCATCAATATCATCGTCAACGCCATCAATATTGGTATAGGTGTGGTGAATTACGTTGTGCTTGGTTTTCCACATATACACATTGGCTCCTAAAAAATTGATCGACATTCCGGCCAATTCATTAATCCACTCTTTTCGGCTAAAACTGCCGTGGGCACCATCGTGCATAATGTTAAAACCAACAGCGGCGGTTAAGCCACCCAAAGCAATGCATTCAACAAGGCTTATCCAAATAGATGATGAGGTAAAGAAAACCAAATGTGTGTATGTGGCAATAAAAGCCAAAGCAATAAGGGTGGCTTTGAAGTACAATTTGAAATTGCCGGTTTGCCTTATCTTATTATCAGTAAAATATAAGTTCACGCGTTTTCGCAATTCGGTGTGAAACGTGTTGGCTGGTTGTGAAAATTCCGGTGTTTGCATGTTTAAATTAATTTATTCAAGTATGAAGGGATTCCGTATCGATAGTTTAATTTACGATACCCTTTCATATAATAAACTAAAAAACTGCCGATACTGTACAGCCATACTATTGCTGTAACAGGTTTATAACAGTAATAGAGAAATTTTGTTTTGAGATTTTGTGAATTTCAAGAAATATCCGATTTGCAATTAAACAATTCATTAATATCCTATTGAATAAACAAAAGAAATTGTGTGCAATATGAGCCTCACTAATCATTGATTAAAAAAAATATTTTCCCTACATTTGCCTATCTGGCTATGGGGTTAGCCTTGAACCGCCTTAAAACAAATTTAAGTACTATAGTCTTAGAAAATTATTAAACCAATAATTATGAAAAAAATCATTTATCTTTTTTTAGCAATAATTATTATTCAAATTGGTCTATTATTTTCTTGTACTAAAACTATTACCGATGAATGCGGGCCATTTCCGAATAGATTCATAATAAACGGATTAAATATAAGTAGCAACAAACTTGTCAGTTTTGATTCCCCTAATAATTATTATCAGTTTGATTCAATTTCATTAATTGACACGTTGACAATTGACAATTTCTTTATTGAATTGAACCCAGTTAAAGAATATTATATAGCAAAGTCTAGAATCAGTGGCATTTCAATTATTAATGAAGCTTTTGCTTGTTCACCACCAACTCCTTTCTCAGAGGCAACAATTGATAATATTTCAATATTTTGTGATAAAGATTATGATAGCTCTTTTAAAATAGGAGTTGACTTGAAAATGATATTTGATGTTGTGGTGGTGGACTATTATAA
>DYQV01000097.1 GCA_020719105.1 Rikenella microfusus | reverse complement strand
TAACCCGGATTATTCATTAATAATCCTGACGATTAAGCTACACCTCAATATTGGGAGAAAAAATAATCCCAATTTTGGGTGTAGCTATCCCGATGTAAAATCGGGAGGGGTTTACTTGCGTGAGCTCACTTTGTTCGGTTCCCGCTTTGCTACCCAACACCCATCGCACATTCATACCTTTCGCTTTGCTAAGGTATGAATAAAGCGGGCTAAAATTCAACTAATAGCGCGTTTCTTCCATGTAACGGATTCCCATCACTAAAATATCATCTACCTGTTCATAATCGCCGCGCCATTCATCAAATGCATGCTTTATAATTTCCTTTTGTTCCTTCATTGGCATTGGGCTTATTTCGAAAAGCAATTGTTTAAATCGTTTGGTCAGGTATTTTTTACCACTATCGCCACCAAATTGATCAATTATTCCATCCGAAAAAATATAGAACATGTCACCCTCATTAAAATCAAATTTCTGATTGGTAAATGTAGTTATTGAAGTGCCAGAAATACTACTTGTTATAGGAGTTTTATCGCCTTTTACCTCAGTAAAATTATCGTTGGAAAATAAAAACATCGGTCGAAGGGCGCTTGCAAATTCTAAGGTCTTTTCATTCTTATCGATAACAACTAAAGCAATATCCATTCCATCGGATGTTTGTGTGCGGTTATCTGATTTCAACGCTATTTTTATTTTTCGGTTGAGCTGCTTTAAGATTTCAGCAGGATCAAATATCAGATTGTGAATCACAATGGAATTTAACAAATAATTACCAATAATCGACATAAAGGCTCCAGGTACTCCATGTCCTGTACAATCCACTGCGGCCATAAAATATTTATTTCCAATCCGGTGATACCAGTAAAAATCACCACTCACAATATCTTTAGGCAAAAAAAGCACAAAACTATCCTGAAAATCACGCTGAATCTGTTTTACTTTAGGCATAATCGCTGTTTGTATCCTCTTAGCATAGCGGATGCTATCATAAATTTCGATTTGGCGCTCTTCCAATTCCTCTTTACGAATTACAGCAAGATTTTTTTGATGATCGGCATCCTTACTTTTTTGCTCTAATTCATCTTCAAATTGTTTTAATCGGGTAATATCAGTATCAATGGCTATCAGGTTTGTAATCTGATCCAGGTCATCAAGTATTGGGGTAAGGGTAGTATGAAACCATTTGGTATTTTTATTAGTATCAACTATCGTTGATTCATAAGAAACCACATTTTTTTCACGGATGCATGTATTGAGCACGTGCCGTATGTTCTTGTTGGTGCTTATATCGACAATATTTAACGGTTTTCCCCTTTTGTATTCTTCCGTAGTTAAACCTAATACTAGGCTGAATGATGCATTGAACCAATCCAATTCACCATCAGAATTAAAAATGTATATTAAATTATCCGTTTTGCTAGCTACCAAGGACAATTTTGCTAATTCAACATTTTTTATCTCCAGCAATTCTTTTTGTGCCCGGAGCTCTTCACGCTGCGATTGTAGTGTTTCTTTTTGCTGCAAAAGCTCTTCGTGCTGAGTTTTCAATTCTTCTTTCTGACTATTTAGTTGAGATGTCCTTTTCTCTACTAAATGTTCCAGATTTATTTTCATATCCAATACTTCGACCTTTGCCTTATTAAAGCGAGTGATAAATATGGAAAGTGTTATGATAAAGAAACCAACCATAAATAGTGCTGAAAGCTGAATGTCAAGTAAACCAAAACCTTTAATTCCAAAAGGGAGGAAAACACGGCATATTAAGTCAATATAAAGTACCGAAACAAGAATTACGAATTGATTTTGATAGCTATTTTTAGTATTCGACGAAATCACAAAACTTATAATTGAAAAAGCAATAAAAACTAAAAGCATTAATTGAGTTCCAACCAAGAAAAATGTATAGTCATGAATCATCAGTTGCAAAAAAGTAAAACCAATTCCAAGAATAATTGCTATGGTAAAAACATTTTTAATTTTCTCGCTTGACTTTCCAATCTTAAAATGAAATCGAACAAAAAGTGTTAACAATAAAATTTCAAGCGGAATAAGAAAACTACCAAACGAAAGGTTAAACGTTGGATTATTCGAAAACAAATACTGATAAAATATTCCTTCTCTCCATAAATTATAAACTATTAGTGAAAATAACAATAGAATTAAAATTATGAAAGAATGACTTTTTTCGTACCACCAAAGAACCAGCATCAAGACTGCAAAAAACAACATAATACTGATGATTATTCCGTAAAAAAAAGAATAATTGCTCAATTTAACCTGAATATAATCTTTTGAATTTAACGAAATCGGAACATAAGATGGAAATTCTTGCTGCGCAATTTTAAACACATAAGTAGAACTTTCATTTGGCAATAATTGTATTGGGAACAGAAAATTTTTAAAACTATAAAGTCTTTCATTCCAAGGGTGCTGAATTCCGGTATTAAAAGTAAAATCTGTATCAAGGGTTGAAAAAAATGTTATGTCGCCAATTAAAGGGTTATCAATACTAAGCACCAATTCTTGTGTTTCACTGGTTAAGTTGCGGATGGAAAGTTTATACCATTGGCTAAAATGTCCACCTTTATAATAAAATTTTGACTTTCCGGCTTGTGTGAATTTATTATCAAAACCAGAGCTCATCACCTGGCCATGGGTCAAATCGTTGGTAGTATCAATCAAATAAAATAAATTTCCTGATAATTTAAAAGGGTTGTCCTTGTTTGTTTCAGTAATGACAACTTCACCCTGAGAAAACAAGTTACTCAGCGAAATAATCAAAACCAACATAACCAAGAAATACTTCATTATCTTAAATTTTTGCTTCAATAATGTACGCTAAAAATATAAACATTTTTTGTCATATTCGATTATGAAGATACAAATAAACAATAAAATAAAATGAGATAAGTCCCTAATTTAGTCCACTTATCTCAACTTTAACAAATTAGTTTACTTTTCGCAAACAATATTCACAAGAAATAAATTATTGCCTGTTTTTAAATTCTTTGATACCTTGTTCTAAAAATTCAACAAAAGCAGCTACATCAAGATTATAAGCGAGAGGCTGAACTAAAAGTTCTCCTTTAGTATCCAATAAACAGTAATAAGGTTGGGCATTAATATTGAATCGTGATATTTGAAGATCGGCATACTTTTTACCTATCGATTTTTTCATTTTTCCATCGTAGGTCGATTTTACCCATTCACTTTCAGGTAAATTGGTTTTATCATCAACATACAAAGCAATAACAACATATTCTTTGGTTAATATTTTTAAAACATTTGGATCGGCCCATACCCGTGCTTCCATTTCACGGCAATTAACACACCCGTGACCAGTAAAATCAATAAAAACCGGCTTATTTTGCACTTTAGCACAAGCTAATCCCTGATTATAATCAAAGTATCCTTCTAATCCATGGGGAAGGTGAAGAAAATCACTATAAATAGGTTTCTCACAGATACTTTGCTCCTTACTTTGGATGGCATTTTTTTCAGAATAGGTTAAATTTATTGAATTATCCCTAACAATTCTATTGATATCAAAATCAAGGGTTGCTTGAGGAGGAAGATAACCCGACAATGCTTTAAGCGGTGCTCCAAACATTCCAGGAATTAAATACACAACAAAAGTAAAAACAGCCATTGATAAAAACAGCCGGGGAACTGAAAGGTATTTTAGTTCACTATCGTGCGAAAATTTTAGTTTTCCTAATAAATACAATCCCAATAATGCAAAAGTGACAATCCATATAGCTAAATAAACCTCTCTATCCAGTAAACCCCAATGATAGGTCTGATCAGCTACACTTAAGAACTTGAAACCTAAAGCTACTTCAATAAACCCAAGCACAACTTTTACTGAATTTAGCCAACCGCCTGATTTCGGCATTTTATTTAGCCATGAAGGGAAAAATGCAAATAATGTAAATGGCAATGCAAAAGCAATTGAAAATGCCAGCATAGTTACTATTGGTTCCCAAATTTCTCCTTGAGTAGATTTTACTATAACAGAACTTACAATGGGTCCGGTGCATGAAAAGGACACTAAAACCAAGGTAACTGCCATAAAAAAAGCACCTGCCAATCCCCCTTTATCTACTTTTGAATCCGCCTTATTGACCCATGAACTAGGCAATACTATTTCAAAAGCTCCAAAAAACGAAGCAGCAAAAGCCATAAATATTAAAAAGAATAAAAGGTTTGGAATCCAATGGGTACTCAACCAGTTAAATACATCAATGGCAATTGACTCTCCTCCTACCCAATAGGTTATTCCAATCATTACTGCAATGGGCAGGGTATAAAGCGCTACAATTGAAATACCATAAGTTGACGCTAATATTTTTGATTTGGTTTTATTCTCGCTTCCTTTCATAAAAAATGAAACGGTCATGGGGACCATAGGGAAAACGCAGGGAGTTAATAAAGCAGCAAATCCCCATAAAATGGCTTCAATAATAATAGCCAAAAGTGAACTATTTGAAGTATTTTGCGAGGCCGAATTTGCGGGTAAAACCTTATCCGATTGCTGATTAAATGAAACCTCAAATTCTTCATCGAGTTTTATACATTGTGCATCATCGCAGGTCATGTAGTCAATAACCCCTTTAACAAATGCTGGATTGCCTACTATTTTAACCCGTTGTTTAAAAACGGCTTCATCAACAAAAAAACGACTGTCAGCTCCGGCCAATTCTTCAAATTCAACATGCACAGGAGATAGTTCCAGAACTGTATCAATAAGTTCTATGCCTACTACACTATCCAATTGAAATTGCGTAGGCAATGAAAAATTACCCGCTGGCAACCACTGTGCATAAAGATGCCAACTGTCCTCTATAGTAGCTGTAAATATGAGCTCATACTCATCGGTTGAAATCTGTTTTTTGTCAATTTTCCACTTTACAGGCTGCAAAACTTGTGATATTGCAGATTGAGTGAAAAAAGTTAAAATTGCAAACAGAATCAAATATTTGAAATTTCTTTTCATAATTCAACTAATTACTCATGATTTGATGGAACAAATAGTCTATATATATATTTTCAAAATGTGCTATGGCCAATTACATTAGAAAAAATTCAATTCAACTACAATCAACTAATGCAATACTTAAGAAAATTACTAATGCTAAATCACTTATAAAAATATTTTATCTCCTCGACTATCTAAAAAATAGTATTCAAGAAAAGCATTTGAATTGGATTCTTTAATCTTCAATCGACGCAAATGTTTTAATTTCCATCGGAAACTTATAGAAAACAACCCTTTAGTTAAATACGCAGCAATAAACGGATGCAATTTTAAAATAACCTTTTTATACTTATAATTCTGAAGAGTCCACCGAACATGGTTTTCCAATTCTTCAATTAATAAAATACTAGGGTTTACAGCTCCAGAACCATTGCACGATGGACATCGCTCAATGGTTTGAATATTCATTTCAGGACGCACCCGTTGCCGGGTTATTTGCATTAATCCAAATTTACTTAAAGGCAATATGTGATGTTTAGCCCGATCGGAAGCCATATACTCCTTCATCTTTTCAAAGAGTTTTTGCTTATTATCGGGTTCATGCATGTCAATAAAATCAATCACAATAATACCACCCATATCGCGCAGCCTAAGTTGCCGCGCAATTTCAAAGGCTGCCACAGAATTTACATCAATAGCATTTTCCTCCTGATTACTTCCTGATTGCGATCGATTGCCGGAATTAACGTCAATAACATGCAGCGCCTCGGTATGCTCAATTACTAAATAAGCTCCTTTTTGAATAGCCACCGTTTTGCCAAAAAGAGCTTTTATCTGCTTTTCAAGCCCAAAATATTCAAATATGGGTTGGTTGCGGTTGTAATGCTTAATAATTTTTTCTTTTTCAGGAGCAATAGCCTTGATATATTCGCGAGTTTCAGTATATAACGTTTTATCGTTGATATACACATTATTAAACTCACTACTTAACATATCACGAAGAATGGCTGTAGTTCTATTCAACTCTCCCAAAACTAATTTTGGAGGTTTGTTTTTTAAATTAACAAAGGCGCCTTCCCATTTCAGCACCAATTCCCGAAGCTCAGAATCCAAATCAGCTACCCGCTTATTTTCAGCCACAGTGCGAACAATTACTCCAAAATTTTTTGGTTTAATGCTTTGAATAAGCTTTTTTAACCGATCGCGCTCTTCGTTGTCCTGGATTTTCTGAGAAATAGAAATTTTATCGGTAAATGGAATTAAAACCAAATTCCTACCGGCAATAGATATTTCGGATGCCAGACGGGGACCCTTAGTAGAAATGGGTTCCTTGGCAACCTGCACCAATATTGATTGACCTTCAGAGAGAACTTGTTGAATTTTACCGTTTTTATCGATATCTGGTTCTAAATGGAATTTAGATATTTGAATAACCCGTTGCTTAGAGTCAAGTGCCTGTTTAAGGAACTTATCGAGTGAGCGGAATTGATGCCCTAAATCGAGGTAATGGAGAAAAGCATCTTTTTCATATCCCACATCGATAAATGCAGCATTGAGGCCTGGCATTATTTTCTTTACCTTACCTAGATATATATCACCAACTGCAAAATTGGTGTTGTTCTTTTCTTTGTTTAATTCAACTAAGTTCTTATCTTCTAAAAGTGCTATAACAACTTCCGAAGAAGATGAGTTTATCACAAGTTCCTTGCTCACAATTCGATCACTTTAATAATGAAGATATACATTGAATGCCTAAAGCACTCCCTAAAAATAATAAACCTAAAGAGGCATGCTCTATAGGTTTATCATAATTTCTTAATAAAAAAAAGAATCAATTATTTCTTCTTTTTATGTCGGTTTTTGCGAAGACGTTTTTTACGCTTATGCGTGGCCATCTTATGCCTCTTCCGTTTCTTTCCGCTTGGCATATTCGTAATTTTTAAATGTTAATTATTTTTTTACTTTACCTTTAACCTTACCAACAAATGTTTTTGCAGGTTTAAAAGATGGGATAAAATGTTCAGGAATAATAATGGTTGTGTTCTTTGATATATTCCTTGCAGTTTTTTCTGCTCTTTTTTTCACTACAAAACTACCAAATCCTCTTAGGTAAACATTACTACCTGTTTCTAACGAAGTTTTGATGCTATCCATGAAGGCCTCCACAGTTTTTTGAACCGTTACTTTCTCAATACCTGTGTTTTTTGAGATTTCGTTAACAATGTCTGCTTTTGTCATTTCTAAAACCTTTTATAATCAATAAATTCAATTTTTTCAAAAGTGAGGCAAATATAAAGGTTTAATTCTGAATATAAAAACAAATCAACTAATTTTGTCGAAAAAAAAATAATCCCTATCACACAGATTTTCAATGAATACAGGAAAGGTTCTAATTGATTGGTACAGCAAAAATAAAAGAGATTTACCATGGAGGGAAACACGTGACCCCTATTTGATATGGGTATCTGAAATAATAATGCAACAAACCCGTATCAGGCAGGGATTGCCTTATTATATCAAATTCACTGAACAATTTCCGTCCGTTCAAAAGCTTGCTGAAGCAACACTGGATAGGGTTTATCTAGTTTGGCAGGGGTTGGGGTATTATTCCAGAGCACGGAATATGCACTTAACTGCTCAAAAGATTGTTTCCGGGTATAAAGGTAAATTTCCAGAATCGTCAGCCGAACTGTTACAACTTAATGGTATTGGGAGTTATACTGCCGCTGCAATTGCCTCAGTGTGCTATAATGAAAAAATTCCAGCCATTGATGGAAATGTATTACGGGTTATTTCAAGACTATACAATATTGAAAATCCGGTGGATAAAGCAATGGGTAAAAGAATGGTTTCAACTATTTCAATAGATATTCTAGGGAATAACGATCCCGGTTCTTACAACCAAGCAGTTATGGATCTGGGAGCTTTAATTTGTACTCCAACTCAACCCAAATGTGACAAATGCCCCCTTGCGGATAAGTGTTTAGCACTAATGCAAAATACCATAGCTAACCGCCCTGTGAAAAGTTCTAAAACCTTGCAGCGACCCCGCTATTTTGTGTATTTATACTTTCGAAACAAAGAAAATACTATCATAATGCAGCGCAGGGAAGGAGATATTTGGAATGGTTTATTTGAATTTCCGCTTTGGGAGTCAGAATATCCAATAAATCCGGAGGAATTCATGGGCAAAAATGAAATAGTAAGCCTAACAAAGGGGTTAACAATTTCGGGCATTGAATTTCACATTCCAAAGGTACATAAGTTAAGTCACCAACTAATATATGGTCTTTTTATTGAAATAGTTAGCGACAAACTTCCAACGATAACAAACAGCAAAACAATTTCAATTAATAAACTGGGTGAATATGCTTTGCCAAAAATAATTGAGAATTACTTAACAAGAAAACTAAAAAAGTAGCGGTTTAACCCGGATTATTCATGAATAATCCTGACGATTAAGCTATTCCACAAAATTG
>DYQV01000604.1 GCA_020719105.1 Rikenella microfusus | reverse complement strand
CTATATTTCAAACCAGCTCTTAACCTCCCCGCTAATACCTTTCACTTGGTCTTTATGCTGAAATTCGTTGGTTTTGTTGTTGTAAGTATAATCGGCACTCCAGGCTTTTCGGTTGGCCACAATTTGGTGCAGGGCATCCACAAAATCATGCACTTCTTGGTTAGTCATGGTAGGGTGTAGCGACCATCGAACCCAACCCGGTTTATCGGAAAGGTCGCCGGCATTAATTTTATCGGTAATGGCTTTGGATCGTTCGTAAGTTACCTCCAATAAATAATGGCCATAAGTACCGGCACAGGCGCAACCACCTCGCACCTGGATTCCAAAACGGTCGTTCAACAATTTTACCAACAAATTAAAATGAATGGTATCGATATAAAACGATATCATGGCCAAGCGCTTTAATTGGTTATCGGCCAATATATGGACTCCTTTTACCTGTTTCAGCAACGGAAAAGCCAATTCCAGCAGCTCATGTTCACGGTTCAGAATGTTTTCAATTCCCATTTTTTCCTTCAATTGGAAAGCCAAAGCGGCCTTAATGGTTTGTAAGAAAGCAGGAGTTCCTCCATCTTCGCGGGCTTCAATATCATCAACATATTTGTACTTGTTCCAAGGATTGGTCCAATCCACCGTTCCGCCTCCTGGCTGATCGGGAACTTCGTTATGGTAAATTTTTGAGTCAAATATCAAAATACCGGCCGATCCGGGACCACCCAATAATTTGTGCGGACTGAAAAAAATAGCATCCAGTTTTTCCATCTCATCGCCTGGGTGCATATCAATGGCACAATATGGGGCTGAGGCAGCAAAATCTATAAAAGCAAATCCTCCGTATTCATGCATTAGTCGGGCCATCTGATGATATGGAGTATGCACACCGGTAACATTGGAACAGGCAGTAAAGGTTCCAATTTTAAAATTCCGGTCTTTATAAATCTCCAATTGGTTTTTCAATTCATTTAAATCGATTTCTACATTCTTACCAGGAGGGATAATGACCACATCGGCAACGGTTTCGAGCCACGACGTATGGTTGGAATGGTGTTCCATGTGGGTTATAAAAACCACCGGGCGTTCTATCTCTTGAATGCACTTGGAGTGCCTTAACGAACCGCATCCTTTCAATCCCAATATCCTAATGAACTTGTTCACCACTGAAGTCATTCCCGAACCGGCAGCAATAAGCACATCATTGCAACCGGCATTCACGTGGTTTTTAATAATTTGCTGGGCAAAATGATAAGCTTGAGTCATCCGGGTACCGGTTTCACTGGCTTCGGTATGGGTATTGGCTACAAACGGACCAAAAAGGTTTGTTATTTGCTCTTCAATGGGCCGGTACAACCTGCCACTGGCAATCCAGTCGGCATAAACTATCTTCTGTTTCCCGTATGGTGAAGTAAATGTGGCATCGTTGCCTATAATGTTTTTCCGGAACTCCTGAAAGTACGATTCCAATTGGCTCATAAATAGATTTGTTTACCATTTTTAATGTAGCAAACTTAATAAATTAGCCTACATTCTTATTCTTATATAAGATGTTTTATAATTCATACTTCAATGCCGTTTAGCCACGGCACCCGATGAAATTGAAATCACTTACAATTATTAATGCATCTGGCTTAATTGCTTATCTTTTTCAAATAGATTTTAAATCCTGACATTAGGAACTTAGCCCGGATTATTCATTAATAATCCTGACGATTAAGCTACACCTCAATATT
>DYQV01000603.1 GCA_020719105.1 Rikenella microfusus | reverse complement strand
TGAGCATAAGTAAGAATCGAAATCCCCAAAGAGAGAAGTAGAATAGATAACTTTTTCATAGTATTTAATAGTTTTAGTTTGACAAACGAAAAATATGGTGCAATATACTAAAAAACCAATACAAGGCAAGGTTTGTTTGATAAAATGATAAAAATATGTTTGTAACACTACCTTGCAGGTGGTGAATTTGTACCTCACCGCTCGGAGAATGATGTTAAAATAGAGTCATTTTTTATTAGTTAAATCAGGAACTTGCTGCGCCTGCTGCGAGATATGTTATAGCGAAGCAGGCGCTTCGCTTTCCAAGGTTATTCCAGTTTAAACCCAATTACCAATATATCATCAATTTGAGAATATTTTGTTCCAATCCATTCTTTAATAGCATTGGCCAATATTTCTTTTTGTTCGGGCATGGGCTTTTGGTAAATTTCAAATATAAGTTCCCGAAAAGTTTTTATCATGAATTTCCGGCCGTTATCGCCTCCAAACTGATCGATAAAACCGTCAGAGAATATATAAAAATAGGAGGGTCCTGTAATATCTATTTTATGCATCTCATACTTGTGGTCGTCCGATTTTCCACCAATTCCGTTTTTGTCGCCTTTAATTTGCTGAACTTCGCCATTTTGAATATATATTAATGGGTTTTTAGCACCGGAATATTCTAAGGTCTTAGCCGTTTGATCGATTACGCAAAGCGACATATCCATGCCATCCTGATTGCTGGTTTCCTTTTGTTTCAAAGTAAAACGCACTCCCCGGTGTAACTCTTCAAGAATTAAATCAGGACGGGTAATCCCGCGGTTGGTAATTTCGTCAATTAAATTGAATCCAATCATACTCATAAAAGCCCCGGGAACTCCATGCCCGGTACAATCTACAGCAGAAATGATTATTTTTTTTGGGTTTTTTTCTTTTGCATTGGCATCTTGCTCCCGGCGGTGCATCCCAAATATTTTGAAAATATCTGATTTGGCATCTACTTCTTTAAAATAGTAGAAATCGCCACTTACAATATCGCGTGGTTTGAATAAAATAAATGCATCCTTTATTAATTCATTGAGTTGCTCTGTTTTAGGCAACAAGGCTTGTTGAATGCCTTTGGCATAATTAATACTTTGGGTAATGTTTTGATTCTGGTGGGCAATTTTTTTCAAGGCGCTTCCCAATTGTTCGCTTTTTTCGGCAATCTCCCTGTTTTGTTTTTCCAATTTGGTATTGGCTTTTTTTCTAGCCCGGTTCGAACGTAGCATAACAATTGCTAAAATCACCATCAATACGAGTCCCACTGCAACCATCATAATAATAAGCCGTTGAGCACGCTGTTTTGCTTCCAGTTCGCTTTGTCTTACATTCGCCAATTCGCGCTGTTGGTTTAAATTGTCAATTTCCAGTTTTGCAGTTTTGGCCAATTTTTCAGCTTCCATCAAACTGTCTTGCTTTAATTTAATGGTAAAACTCATGGAATCCTGAGTCTGTTCAAAAAGTATTTTTCGTAATTCAAATACTTGGGCTGATAAGCGCATTTCTTCGGCTGTTTTTACTACTTCTTGCTGAATTTCTATTTTTTCTTTGTCAAATTCTTTTTCTTTACTTTCCGTCTGCAGATAAGCCTGGTATTGATCCCATTTTCCCTGAAACTCTTTCGACTTTTTTACATTTCCAATCTGATCATAGTTTAACGAGAGGAGTTGATAACAATCCAATATCAATTGAGAATTTTTTTCTTC
>DYQV01000602.1 GCA_020719105.1 Rikenella microfusus | reverse complement strand
GTTAAGACAAAAACCCTTTTTATTCCAACATTTTTTGGAAATTCGGTAGCTGCTTATCGGATAGAATAAGCTGGGTGGAAAGGTGGGAAGATGGGGAAATGGGAAGAATGGATATTGGGAATATAGGAAGGTGGAAACTGGGAACTCGCAGTGCCTGCTGCGAGCTTACTAGCTGGGAAGATAAAGGGAAAACCAAAGAATTGCAAAATTTGGAAAAGAAACGCTGGTTTTGTGGAAATTTTGTAATATTTGCAAGTAATAGAACAAAAAGAAAGCTGATTATCCATATAAAATCAAATTGATGGATTGACTTATTTTATCTATTTTTGCCCATCTTAAAAAACAACATCAATAGAATATGTTTGAGAATTTATCAGAAAAGTTAGAGCGCTCGTTTAAACTTATTAAAGGGCAAGGACGGATTTCAGAAATAAACGTTGCCGAAACATTGAAAGATGTTCGCAAAGCACTGCTTGATGCCGACGTTAATTACAAAATAGCCAAAACCTTTACCGATACAGTAAAGCAAAAAGCATTGGGTCAGGATGTGCTGAATTCAGTGAAGCCTGGGCAAATGATGGTTAAGATTGTTCACGATGAACTGGCAGCTTTAATGGGCGGACAAGCAGTGGATATTAACATGAAGGGAAGTCCTGCTGTTATTCTTATTGCTGGTTTGCAAGGTTCTGGTAAAACTACATTTACCGGAAAATTGGCTAACCGCTTAAAGACTAAAAATGGAAAAACCCCGCTGTTAATTGCTTGCGACGTTTACCGTCCTGCAGCTATTGAGCAATTAAAAATATTAGGTTCCCAAATTGGTGTTGAGGTTTATACGGAAGTAGGGAGTAAAAACCCGGTTGAAATAGCTAAAAACGGTATTAAATATGCCAAATCAAAAGGATTTGATTTAGTTATTGTGGATACGGCCGGTCGTTTAGCCATTGATGAACAGATGATGAATGAGATTGAAGCGGTAAAAAAAGCCATTTCGCCTCAGGAAATTCTGTTTGTGGTGGATTCCATGACAGGACAGGATGCCGTTAATACGGCCAAAGAATTTAACGACCGTTTAAATTTCGACGGCGTTGTACTTACCAAATTAGACGGAGACACGCGAGGTGGAGCAGCTCTTTCAATACGTGCCGTTGTTGATAAACCCATAAAATTTGTAGGAACCGGCGAAAAGATGGAAGCTTTGGATGTGTTCCATCCGGAACGTATGGCCGACCGGATTTTGGGTATGGGTGATATAGTTTCCTTGGTTGAACGTGCTCAAGAACAATTTGATACCGAAGAAGCCCGTAAACTGCAAAAGAAAATTGCTAAAAACCAGTTCAGTTTTGATGATTTCTTGTCGCAGATACAGCAAATAAAAAAGATGGGTAACCTGAAAGATTTAGCTTCCATGATTCCTGGAGTGGGAAAAGCACTTAAAAACGTTGATATTGACGATGATGCCTTTAAAGGAATTGAAGCCATTATTCATTCTATGACACCAGGGGAGCGTAACGATCCGGCAATTATAAACGGTTCGCGCCGTAAGCGGATTGCATCCGGAAGCGGAACCACTATTCAGGATGTGAACCGCCTGATAAAGCAATTCGATGAAACCCGAAAAATGATGAAAATGATGAGTAATGGAGGCGGTAAAAACCTGGCTCGCATGATGGGCGGAATGAAATAATTAAAGGAAATGAGAGTTTAGAGTTTAGAAAATGAGTTTTGATC
>DYQV01000601.1 GCA_020719105.1 Rikenella microfusus | reverse complement strand
TGCAAGCAAGGGAGAATGGCACTAGTGAAAATTGTACGAAATAGATGAGGTTTTAAATGTTGAAAGGATTTAATACTTCTAAACCCTCAATTTTACCAAAGTCGTTGGTGTTGTGGGTAATAATGGTAAGTTTATACACAAGTGCCGTAGCTGCAATAATGGCATCTGGTAGTTTGGTTTTATAAGTTTTACGGATATCAATAGCTTTAATGATAATCGGTTCATCTAAATTAAAAACCAGCGAGGCATTTATAAAGTCGTTTAGTATTTTGGTTTGTTCCTTGCTTGCTCCTGGCCAGGCAAGAAGCTCCATTCTCGTAATTATGGATATTTTTGAATCAATTCCATCAATTAATTCGTTGGCGGTCCCTGGTAACTTGTTGTCCAGATAATCAATTACGGAATTTGTGTCAATTAGATATTCTTTTCCCATCCTTCACGAGAAATTTTTACATCCGCCTGAAAATCGTTATATTGTTCTTCAGTTAGCTTTAGCTTGCCCCTGAGACTTGCAACTTCCTTTCCTTTTAACTTTTCATCTTCTAACGGTAATATTATAACCTCAACCTTTTCAGATTTAAAACCATCCGGTAGATGAATGTTGATAATTTGACTTTTTACCGCAATAATTTGCCGAAGTGCTTGCATGGTATATTTTTTTATCAAAGATACAATTCTTTTTAAGAGAATGTTTAAACTACTTTTAACAAGTTTTTGGTGAAATAGTTAATCTGGTATTTATTTTATATGGTTATCCCCTCACTGAAGAAAGTATGGAGTTTGCAGTTTCAGCAAAGTGGAATCCCTTGCAAGCAAGGTATAGCGCACTAATTGGAGCATTTTGGTTAATTACATCATTTGTGTTTTTTTTAAAATCTCAAATCGAACATCGTTAATCGTTAACTTTTATCATGAACGAAGTGAACGGCATAGCCCTCACCGAAGGTAATAATAGTGAATCCTAAAAAGAATTACCAATGTTAGATGAAAAAAAGTTGTACTTTTGAAATATGAGTATCGTTGAAAGAAATAAGGAAAAGATACAAGCTTTGTGCACCAAACACAATGTATCAAGACTTTTTGTATTTGGCTCCGTTTTGACCGGCCGATTCAAAAAAAGCAGTGATATTGACTTTGTTGTTGATTTTTCAGGAGTTGATTTATATAATTACGCTGACAATTATTTTGATTTTAAAATATCATTAGAAAAAATATTAAGACGGCCTGTTGATTTATTAGAAGACAAAGCGATTAAAAATCCTTACTTGAGGCAATCCATAGAAGAAACGAAACAATTGATTTATGGATAATGAGATAAAAACATGGCTCTTTGATATTCTGCAATCAATCAACGAGATTGATAGCTTTTATGAAAACAAACCAAGGATTTTTGAGGAATACACTACAGATATCAAAACAAAAAGAGCAATAGAACGGGATTTGGAGATAATTGGAGAAGCAGCAAATCGAATACTAAAAAAAGACAAGGATTTTAAATTTTCGAATGTCGAAAAGATTATAGGTACAAGGAATCGTATTATTCATGGTTATGATAAGATTTCGGATGACTTAATTTGGAGCATTGTTATAAATCATTTACCCCGATTGAAAGAAGAAATAACTGGATTATTAAATAAATAGCAGCGCACTACACGTTATCCGTTAATGTGATCAATAAATTTCCAACACCGGCCTGGAGCCCGGCCATCCAAACCAACGTCTCATTAGTCG
>DYQV01000096.1 GCA_020719105.1 Rikenella microfusus | reverse complement strand
AAAGCAGGAATGCGTTTCGGCAAAAGGGAAAAATGTCGTACACCCCATTAGAAATAGTCTTTTTTTATGTTTGATTAAATATGTATCTTTAATCCAATATTAGTACTTTAAAACCGAGCCTTAATGAAAAGACTAATGATTGTACTGGCAGCAATTATATTATTGCTGGCCAACCAATTGCATGCACAGGAAAAAGACATTGTTTTTGAGCAAATAACCAACGAAAGTGGACGGAGCCTGGGTTATATTACTGGAATTGTTCAAGATGAAACCGGTTTTATGTGGTTTGCCACCCGAAATGGGTTGTACCGCTATAATGGATATTCCTATAAGCTTTTTAGAAACAACAAAACCGATAGCCTTTCGCTGCCATTCAACAGCATAGCCAGTTTGTCAATTGATAACCGGCACAATATGTGGCTAACCGGTTCTGAAGAGCTAGCCATTTTTTCCAATGAAAAAAGGGTAGATAATTATCGGGAACTTTTAACGCGCAATTTTGAAATGGGTGTTGAAATAGTTCAAGATAAAAATGGAAATTATTGGGTGGGTCCTACAGGAGAAGGTATCATCCAATTTAAACCAGAAACAAATCAACTTACCTCATATACTTGTCCAATGCCCACTTACTCAAGTAACTGTTGGAAATATCTCGATTCATTGTTGATTAACTGTCAAGGTATTGCTGAAATCAGGAACCCCTATAATGATATCGATACTTCGATAACTGTTACTATTATTGATGATGGTCATTTTCTGATTGCCTCAACCGGGGAAAGCGATACCCGGGGGCTTTATGATTTTGGTTCATTGAAGCAAAATAATTCAAACATCTGGCAATTAGCTGCTGATAAAAGTATGTGGGCCGGCGGGGCTGAAAAGAACCGGTTTCAGGCAGAGCCCATTTTTTTAAAGAAAGGAAACTATCAACTTACCTTTAAGTCCGATATGTCGCATACCTGTAATAATTGGGAGGGCGATGAACCCAACAAAATTGATTATTGTGGCATTAAAATAGTACCCATTGCAAAAGCAGAATATTCCAAAATAAAGACACATTTGTTTCAATCCATTAACGATACCACATTTATTGAATCAAATAATGTTAAAGACATTTTAGTGGACAATACGGGTAGTTTCTGGTTCCTAAGCGATAAAGGCATTCATAAGTACAATTATAAAAAACATCTTTTCGAACTTTTTCCCATCGATTATCAAGGATTGCTTGGCAATGACATCAAACTGGAGTATTTATATCTTTTTCAGGACAAAACAGGGATATTTTGGATAAGTTCTAACAACGGGCTCATCAAATACGACAATATCTGGTCGCGTTTTGAGGTTTTTCAAAACACAACTCAAATTGAAAAATTAACCAGCAATGCAATTCATTCCTTATTCGAAGACGATAACAAACACCTTTGGATTGGCACCGACAAAGGGATTACCATATATGACCAAGTAAAGAACACCTTCCAAAAGGTAAAGGCTAATAACCATAACCGTTTATACAACGACTGGATTATACAGATTTTTGAAGATAAAGGAGGAAATATTTGGGTGGCAACTTCTGAAGGGTTGAATCGGCTCATTAAAGATCAGTTTACCTATACCAATTTGGGTTTTGATGCGGCTAATGAATTTCCAGTTGAGTACGATGAAAACCATAATTTATGGATAGCTCTGGGAAATAAAATTATCCGGTATTCCCCTTCTAATTCATCGAAAAAGGACTATGTTTTGCCTGATAAACTTTTTCCAAAAAATGATTTTGATGGAGAACGGGATTACATAATTTCCGATATGGTGGGTAATGCCTATAACAGTATTTGGTTGGCAATAGACAATAAAATATGTCATTATAGCACCATTGATTCAAAAGTTGATGGAGTAAAAGAGGTAGGAGGGCTAATAGTAGGCAACGACAGTTTGAAAAATAACGTTAAACAACTCATGCTGGGCAAGTCGAACCAATTATATGCATTTTGTTCCAATGGCATCTATGGAATCAATCAAAGTAAGAAATCGATACAATCATTTTATTCATTTAATCAGCAGTATGATTTTATTGAAGATGTTGACCAAAGTTTTTTTAAAACAGCCCTAATCGACAAGAAAGGAAATATTTGGTTGCGTACCTCAATGGGTATTTTTCAGTTCAATACCACCTTGCAAAAACTGGAATTGGTTTATGAATTTGATGATTTGGTAAAAGGAGGTCCCTTAACCAAAGGAGCTATGGATGTTGATAAATATGGGAATTTGTGGTTTGCCACATTACCCAGTTTGCATGTAATTTATGGAGAAACATTAAAACATCAGTCCTATACTTGTTCAATGGAAAATGAATGGGGTACTGCTAATTGCAAAATGGGTAAAAACAATTTGTGGATATATAGTACAAATGGGCTATACAGTTTTAAAACAGCAGATAGTTTATTCATATACTATTCCGAAGAAAACGGTTTGGTTTCGAATAACATAAATGGTATGGAAGAAGATAGTTTAGGCTATATTTGGTTAACAACCATAAAAGGTCTATCAAAGTTGGATATTAAAGATGATAAAGTAAAGAACTTTTTTACTTTATCTGATTTTACTTCGCACACCTTTTTGGGAAACCATGAGGGGTTTAAAACGCAGGGATCTGATTTTATATTCTTTACTACCCATGGGTTTGTTTCTTTTAACCCCAACAACATTAATTCCAACATACCGAAAGTAATAATCGACAAGTTTACCCTTAGGGGGAAGGAATATGATTTGGACAGCCTCATTTATTATAAAAATGACATCCGGTTGAAATACAATCAAAACTTTATTGGATTTGAATTTGCCGTGCTCGATTATACCGATCCCGCGATGAACCGCTATAAATTTAAGCTGGAAGGTTTGGATGAGGATTGGAATTACACTGATGCTGATAACCGGAAAGCAGGATATTCGGGTATTGCCCCAGGCAGCTATGTATTTAGGGTTTGCGGAGCCAATAACGATAAAGTATGGAACGAGGTTGGCGTTTCCATAAATATCAACATTAAACCGCCATGGTACAAAACCATACTGGCTTATATTATTTATATCATATTAACTACTGCTTCTATTTGGATGTTCATCCGTATTAGGGAGAAAAATCTGAAAGAGGAAAAACGGATATTGGAACAGAAAGTGAAAGAACGTACCGCCAAAATAGAATCGCAAAAAGAGGAAATACAGGAGCAACATAAAAACATTACCGACAGCATCCATTATGCCAAGCGGATACAATCGGCCATATTGCCGCCAACCGAGCAAATTGCCGAAGTGGTTGATGATTTTTTTATACTCTATCGGCCTAGGGATATTGTAAGCGGCGATTATTACTGGGTTACCCGGCGCGATGACATTACCATTATTGTGGCTGCCGACTGCACAGGACATGGGGTGCCTGGGGCATTCATGAGCATGTTGGGTGTTGCTTTCCTGAACGAGATTGTGAACAAAGAAGGTATTATCATACCTAATCTAATACTCAATCGACTTCGGGAACAAATCATACGTCAGTTACATCAAACCGGAAAAGACGGAGAATCAAAAGACGGAATGGATGTCTCGCTTTATGTAATTGACCATGTAAACATGAAACTCCAGTTTTCAGGAGCTTATAACCCACTTTATGTAATCCGCAACGATGAGGTCATTCAATTGAAAGCTGACAGGATGCCCATTGGTTACCACATTAAAATGGATACTCCTTTTACCATGGAAGTGATGGATTTGTTGAAAGGTGACTGTCTTTATAACTCATCAGATGGCTACCCCGACCAGTTTGGTGGTGATGATGGTCGTAAATTTATGTCAAAAAATTTCAGGGATTTGCTATTAAGTATTCACAAATTGCCTATGTGCGAGCAGCGTGAAATATTGAATAAAAATTTTGACGAATGGCGGGGCAAAATTGAACAGATTGACGATGTGGTTGTTTTGGGAGTGAGGGTTTAGTTGTATTTACAAATAATCCAGTGAATCGCGGTCCAATTTAACAAAAGGGGCCACGGCCCTTTCAAAAATACCGTGCATATAAGCTATGGCCATACCGTAATTGGTTACCGGAATTCCGGCATCAACCGCCGGTTTTAGACGGTTAATGAGCTGTTTTCGGGTTATCATACAGCCACCACACTGGATTACCATAGCATATTCCGAAATATTTCGCGGAATTTGGTTTAAACCGGCTACTACTTCATAGGTTAGCTTTTTACCGCTGTAATTGTTCAACCAGCGGGGAATTTTAATCCGCCCAATGTCGTCGCATGAAACATGGTGCGTGCACGATTCTAAGATAAGAACTATATCTCCATCCAGCAGTTTTGAAAGATGGGGTGTACCTTTTAAATAGTTGTGAAAATCGCCTTTGTAACGCGCCAGTATCGTGCTGAAGCTGGTAAGTGGAATATGTTCCGGTACCGATGCACCGGCTTTCAAAAAAACCTGACTATCGGTAATAACCAATGCCGGTTCAGGACTTAGCCGTTTAAGCAGATCATCTAATTCCCGTTCTTTGCATACTACAGCTATGGCATCGTTGTCCAAAATATCGCGGATGGCTTGTACCTGGGGTAGAATTAACCTTCCTTCCGGTGCTTCCACATCAATGGGGGTAATAAGCAAAACCAAATCACCTTGCTGAATAATATCGCCTACCAACGACTTGCTCAAGTATGCCGATTCCGGAATTCCTTTACGGATGATGGAAACCAGTTCATCGCGCGAATAGCCTTGAATGGTACTGAAATTAATGAGTTCCTGATTATAATCCAGTTTGATTTGTTCAGCCAATATATAATTAAATTCTACTTCATCGGCTTTATTGTGGATAATAATAAAGGGAACATCCCATTTATTTAATTCCTTTATCAGTGATTCCTCAGGTTCGCCAAATTCGTTATTAGCGATGATAAGTAAGGCAAAGTCAATGGTTTTAATAGCCTCGTAACTTTTTTTAATCCGTTTCAAACCAAGTTCACCGCTATCGTCAATTCCTGCGGTATCAATAATTACCACGGGCCCAATTTCCGGAATTTCCATCGATTTTTTTACCGGATCGGTAGTGGTTCCGGCAACTTCAGAAACAATGGATAGATCTTGTTGAGCTAAAAAGTTAATTAGGGAACTCTTGCCGTTATTCCTGCGTCCAAAAATTCCAATGTGTGGTTTGGCATCTTTTCCTTTCATAGCTTGGTTTTTAATAGTATTACCCATTTTCCAAAATGGCTCTATCCAGTTCCTCTGAAGTTCCCAATTTACCATTCACCACGGTTACAGCAGTTATGATGGCTTTAACACAAACTTTTTCATCGGGCAACCTATAAATATCCTGATAAAACAGGTATTTGATACCTTCTTTTTTTGCATTCAAACGGCAAATAAATTCGTCACCACTTTTTAGCGGGGTTTTATATTGAATGTCGGCCCGTGCAACAACCGCCATAATTCCTCTTTTGAATAATTCAGCAAAATCGAGCCCAATGGAATTCAAAAACTCGTGCCGTGTGTGCTCCAAATAATTCTGATAAACCGAATTGTTGACCACTCCTTGTAAATCGCATTCGTAATCGCGTACTTTAAATTTTAATTCGAATTGGTAGTTGTTGGAATTGCTCATGTTTCAATTATTTTTTTAAAGGTCTTTAATCGAGAATCCCTTCTGTAAAAGCATTCCGGGCTCCATAAATTGGTTTAGCTTTTGATCTTCAATAACCGGATTTAATTGGTTTGCCTGAAAAATAGTACAATGGTTCTCGCGCATGGTTTTCGCCAATAGGGTTGCCTTATGATATCCAATTAAAGGCAATAGAGCAGTACAAACCGATGGACTCATATAAAGGTTTTTGGCAGCAACCTCTTCATTTACTTCTATCCCATCTAATAAATTGTGGGCAAGAGTTTGGTTGCTTGCTATTAAAAGGTTCAGGCTATCAATAAACGCGTGTCCGATGCTTGGTAAATAGGCATTTAATTCTAAGGTACCCATTGCTGAAAGGTGTGTAATCAACGCATCGTTGCTGTAAATTTTATGTGCAGCCGAAACTACAAACTCTGGAATTACGGGGTTCACTTTTCCCGGCATTATGGAACTACCGGTCTGTCGGGCAGGTATTTCCAGTTCCTTTTGGTGCATCAGGTCGGAGCCCAGTAAGCGGATGTCGTTTACCATTTTTTCAAGGGTAACGGCATGGGCTTTTAAAATGGCGTGCACTTCCACTAGTGAATCCTGGTTACTGGTAGCTTCGGTTAAGTTTTCGTTTTGGGTAATGGGCAGGTTGGTAAGTTTTTTAAGCTCAGGTACTACCTCCATTATAAAGAATCGGGGGATTGCAATTCCTGTTCCGGTAGCTCCACCCCCTAAATTTATGGTTTTTATTCGTTCCTTAGCTTTTGAAACCCTCCACCAATCTCGCGACAGTGCATCGTTGAATGCTCCAAACAAGTGACCAAACGATGATGGAACAGCTTGCTGCATTTGTGTGTAACCAATGCGCACACTGTTGCGATACTGGTTTTCAAGACGCTCTAATTGTTTCCTTGTTTCGTTAACAGCATCTTCTAACTCATTCAACAGTTGCATAATAGCAACTTTAAGGGAGGTGGGTATTACATCGTTGGTCGATTGAAATATATTGGCATGTTCAATGGGATCAATAGTTTCATAATCACCTTTTTGGCCGTCTAAAATTTCAAGGGAAATGTTAGTAATTATCTCATTTACATTCATGTTAATGCTGGTTCCGGCACCGCCTTGAATAGCAGGTACAATAAATTGATCAAAATGGGTCCCTTTGCTTATCTGAATGCTTGCCTGAATCAATGCTTCTATTATTTTATCGTCCGGAAGGTTGGTTGTTTCAATTTTTGTTGGATATTTTTCAGTTACCGCTTTCTTGTATGATTTCACCGTAAGGTAACAAGCTTGTTTTACCAAACCGATGGCTTGATACCACTCTTTTGAAAATTGGGTGCGGTTGGGAAAATTTTCGCAAGCCCTGATTGAATGAATTCCATAATAAGCCTCTTTGGGTAGCTGTTTTTCACCTAAAAAATCAATTTCTGTCCTCATTCTGCCAATTTATTTGTTTGCTAAATTAGAACAAAGAAAGCTATTTACCTACAAAAAATGGTTGGAACAATTGTAGGTGCAGTAAGGCATCTGCATTTAAAAAATCCCAAAGGGATTTTAAATTCATGAATAAACCGAACTGCATTAAATGAAGAAAGGATTGCTGTGAATTTTAATTCTACAAACAATCCTTTCAGATTTATTTTTGGATAGTTGGGATTAGGTAAGTTGCCTTTTTTTTGGCGGTCAATCCCAATTGTTCGTCAATAGTTAATTGACAATGGAAGGTTTTGTTTTGTGTATTAATTAACGTTGGTTTAAAAAATCGAAAGCAAAGTCTCCATTATCAGACGATACAACTATTTGATATTTTCCGGCTTTCACTTCTGAGAAGTCGAATGTTTTTTTATTGGTTTCTTCGCTTACTCTTGTTGAATATAATTCTTCACCAACCGGACTTAAAACCCTTATTGAATAATACTTATTTTCAGCGTTTGGCAGCATCAAATGAGCTCTTTGGCCAACAATGTTAAACTTAGGTACGGCAACTTCTTCGTTGGTTACCTTAACTTTACCTTTTAAAATTTCAAAGTTGCGTTCTACTTCTTCATCCTTGCTTTTTACACGTAAGGTGTATTCGCCATCTTTCAAACGTGAAAAATCGAATACTTTTGAAAATTGTTCTGGTGATTCCAACAAGGCATCATAATATACAGTCATACCATTGGCACTTTCTACGGTAAGGGTATATTTGCCATCTTGCATGTCAACTAATTTTACGGTTGCATGATAATCTTTGTTTAAAGGCTGCATTTCCACTTTGCCTTTTTTCGACGATTTGTCGCGTTCTTTTGCCGATGAAAATAAAGGCAATAATAATAAGGCACTAATAGCCATACTAAAAAGTACTGTGAGGGCTCTTGATCTAATCAGGTTCACCTCGGTTGTTTTTACATTTTTCATAATCTTAAATTTTATTTGATTTTTACACTGACAAATTTAGGGGCGAACTCTGGTGTTTGTAGGGTATTTGGTGAAAGTTTATGTAAAGAGTTCTTAGTTTAACATAAACACGTTTTTTAATGTGTTGTAAAGCAGTAACTTACAGAGATGCAAACGTTGCGCCAGTTTGCATAAATTTGCATAAAAAAAGTTTTAAGTAATTGTTTTGCAATCGTTTGAACAGGACTTTGTTTCAAAAACATTTCAAAATAAATGATGAAAAAAAAGGATGTTTTGAAAATATTATTTGGAAAAGTGAAAAAAATGGATTGTAAATGGAGATGAAAAGTGAACCGTGCTGAATCGAAAATAAACGCTTTTTATTGGGAAAATAGAATACATAATTTAATTGTTGCTGTTTACTTCCAGCTCCCTCAATATATGGGCGCCGCAAATAGCATGGTTTATGCCATCAAA
>DYQV01000600.1 GCA_020719105.1 Rikenella microfusus | reverse complement strand
TAAGTATATAGCAAAACTAACTGAAAAGCAAAACCGATACGACGCCATTATGGAGGTACCCAGTAGCCGGTTTATGTACGATACCCTTTTTTCAGTTGGAGCTAATTTACTCAGTTATTATCAGCTATTGAATATGAATATCGACCGATTAGCAGAAATGACTACTCAAGATGAGTTTTTATATTGGATTAATTTTGTTGCTTTAAATGAGCACAATTACCTTCGATTTTGTGATTATGAGAAAAACCGTGGAAATATTAATACGTATCATTTCAAATATAAAGTATTTTTAACTGTCGATGAATGCTTAGTAAAATCGGCATGGCTTCATAGTTCTGACTGTGATTCCTTAAAGTATATTGCACATCTTAGTAAAGACGGGCGTACATTTGATGAAAGAATAACAGCTCAGAATTACAGTTGGAATTCTTGTGGCGAAAACATTGCCTGGAACCAGGGTAGCATTGCTGAGGTAATGTGCGGTTGGTATAACAGTCCGGGTCATTATGCGAATATTATTCAATCTAGTTTTGAAAATTTGGGATTTGGCTGCAAAAACCGTTATTGGACCGTAAATTTTGGTCGCAGAATGGTAGACAATACCAAACCAGTTGATGATCATGTAAAAACGGATGAAGAAATATTAGATGAAATACTAAAAAAGAAAGAGAATACCAGGGAATTACTCGAATTTATTAAACGGTATGATGAATAAGATATCCATTCCATTCCTATTATTGGTTTTTTCCAGCAATCTGGTTTTTAGTCAACCAGCAGAAAATACGGTACTAACGCAAATAAATGCAATACGTTCGGTTTCGTATAAATGTATTGACAATAAAATTAATACCTATTACCAAAAAATAGAACCACTTATTTGGAACGATAACCTGAAACCCATCATGGCTCAAATAGGTGATGAATTTAAAAACCGGGACCAATACTGCCACCCGGATAAATGGGAACTACTTTTCAAACCCTTACACAATTATGCCAAATCTACCAAACATACCATTTGGCTTGGTATCTGGGATGAAGATAGTTTTAACCCCGAAACCTATTGCTCCATTTTCAAATATTCACACTTCAATAGTGTATTTGTAGGCAACTATCAAGGGTTCATTATGGTTGTTTTGGAATGCAGCCTTAATTCAGAAAAAGTTGCTGACGATATTTCGGCTACAAAAATGACAGACTACAAAATGGATCACACATCTTATATTAATAGTAATTCGTATTATTACACATACGCCATATCCTCCGAAGTTCATTTTGGTAAACCTTGTACTTGCGATACCGTTTTAAAGCACATTGACACTAAAAAAATGTTGAAAATGGTTAATGATATACGGGCCACCGGTTGTATATGTGGTAATCAAACAATGCCTCCAACTCATCCTTTGGTCTGGAATGATACTTTAGAAATGACAGCTTTTTTCCATTCCCGCAATATGTGTGCTAACGATTATTTTAGCCATACGGGTCTCGACGGTTCGGATCCATCGGATCGGGCTGTCAGGTTAGATTACCGATGGGCAGTAGGGGAAAATATTGGCCTGGGATATAAAAGTGATGAAGATGTTTTTTCTGGATGGCTCCATAGTCCCGGTCATTGTATGAATATGATGAATCCCGACTATGCTGAAATGGGAGTAGCGCGATGTGATAAACACTGGACCATGAATTTGGGAGGTACATTTCAAAGTAATGAATATATTCAGAAACAAGAAGATATAAGG
>DYQV01000599.1 GCA_020719105.1 Rikenella microfusus | reverse complement strand
TTACTCGCAAAGGTAAAGAGATTTTTCCCCAACCGATGCTGCTGATCACCAATTACACCATCACGAACGATCAACAAGCGGTGGGCGTCTACCGCATCTATCTACAACGAGCCAAAATCGAAGGTGTTTTCAAATTCGTCAAAAATGCACTCGGTTGGGAAGACCTTCAAGTTCGAGATTGGGAATCCATCAAAAATATCATCGCCTTGGCCTTCTTCATTGGTGGTTATTTCTATGAAATTGAACCAGAACTGGCTCATAATCCAGGGATGGAATGGCTGTGTGCTCTCGGTGGTGGGAAGGGGATCATTTCAAGACACTTTTTCCTTGAGGGTCTCAAGAATTTGCTCATTCACCAACAAGTGGAACGTTTCCGAGAAAAAATGCGATTGAAACCTGCCGACTGGCCCGATGTGCTGGAGCTTGCTTTATGAAACCACTTTTCCAGAGTTTTCAGATTACTTAGTTTTATTATGGGAGCAGTAGGTCACGTTTGAAACGTGACGTTTTTCTGAGGCAGTCACGCTAAAAACGTGACCGACTGACGGGTTTCCACAGTATGATTCCGTCTAGAATCATTGTCCGCACATGAGTTGAGATAGACTCAGGACACGATGAAACCCTGTCAGGTCTTTACAATACTACCAAAACATTTTCCCCACACTAGAGTTACTCTACTTTTTACGCCTCATTCGGAAGAAAACCATACCAAGCAAAGCTCCTAAAGTGCCGAACAACCAAAGTAATCCAAAATTTGAACCTTGCATTTACCTACCCTCCAATTGGGTCAAGGTTTCTTCAACTTCAACTCGCAGGGCTACGGATAATTCGTTTTTGTTTTTCATCCCCATTTTTAGGTCCGCATAAGCAAGTGCAATATCACCAACTTTTTTATAGCACAATCCCCGTGAACAAAGAGCATTTGCGTCTTTTGGCACAAGATTAATGTATTTTGTCCAATCCGAAATAGCGGCAGAAAAATTCCCTATTTCCTGATAAATAAGAGCGCGATTATTAAAACCATCTTTTTGGCATCCTAATTCAATTACTCGGCTGGCATCATTAACAGCGAGTTGGTTTTCCTGTTTGAGAAGATAAATATAAGATCGATATGTATAACTACTACAATTTTTTGGATCAATTTCAATTGA
Source organism: Rikenella microfusus (assembly GCA_020719105.1). Classification (GTDB taxonomy): domain Bacteria; phylum Bacteroidota; class Bacteroidia; order Bacteroidales; family SZUA-534; genus GWE2-40-63. The sequence continues at coordinate 589 of DYQV01000599.1, read as the reverse complement.
CTTATTAGCGTCTAAAAGAGCCAAGTCAAATTCTTTGATCGCGAAATAAGCTATACAACGATTGTAATATGCTACTTCGTGTTCTTTACACTCTTTTATTACATGAGTGAAATCCTTAATTGCCTCAAGCATGTTCCCATTTCCAAAATACGCAAGTCCACGATTATGGTACGAATCTAAATGGGAGGAATCCAACTCTATAGATTCTGAGAATGTTTTAATTGCTTTTGCATATTCTTCATGAAGCGACTGAGTTGTACCATTAAAATACAGACGATGAGCCTTCCTTTTTTTTTAACCAATTATTAATCATAATTTTCCCTTTCAATTACTAAAAATACGCACTACCGCAAAAGTCACTATTTAGCTTGACAAAAGGGGTTCTCAAGGCAAACTACAACTTGAATCTGAAACAAGGAGTAGCCGAGCAACATGAGAACCCCGAGCGAATTATACCGAACAACGCCGATAATATACAAAAGCGAAATGCAGGCCTGCCCACAATGTGGGCATGAATTGGTAGAAAAGCGATACCTGAGTAACGCAGATTAAATAACTTTCCCACTCAGCTGGGAGCGGGGAACAGCGC
>DYQV01000598.1 GCA_020719105.1 Rikenella microfusus | reverse complement strand
CGCACATTCACACCTTTCGCAATGCTCAGGTATGAATAAAGCGGGTTAATAATTAATATTATGGAATTAGCAAGTGATTTAAATTTGTTTAAATGGTAACTTATAAATTAGATAAGCCTTTGATTAAGATTGAAAACCTTTCCGTGGGTTACCAAACCACTAAAGTATTGGATGCAGTAAATCTGGAAATTGGGGTGACTGATTTTATTGGGATTATTGGTCCCAACGGAGGAGGTAAAACCACCTTGATAAAAACCATTTTAGGTCTGATTCCTTATTGGGAAGGAAAAATCAGTTATCAAATCAGCCCATCAAAAATAGGATATCTTCCGCAAATAAACCTAATTGACAAAGATTTTCCGATAACCGTTTTTGATGTGGTTCTTTCTGGATTGGCCGGTAAAAAAGGACTTTGGCAGAGCTTTTCGAAAGGCGACCGGTTGTTTGCCGATGAGCTTTTACATCAAGCAGGAATAAGCCACATAAAAAACAAAGCCATTGGGCAGCTTTCAGGCGGACAAATGCAACGGGCATTGCTTTGCCGGGCTTTGATGAACCATCCTGACTTATTGGTATTGGATGAACCCAGTACCTTTGTTGACAATCAATTTGAAAATGAGTTGTTTGAATGGCTTAAAAAACTCAACGAAACCATTGCAATTTTAATGGTATCGCACGACTTAGGGACCATTTCAAGTCATGTAAAAACCATTGCCTGTGTTAACCGACAACTTCATTATCATCGGTCTAATAAAATATCAGCAGAGCAACTGGCTCACTACAATTGCCCCATCCAGATAATCACTCATGGTCAGGTGCCACATCAGGTATTAGCCGCCCACAAACTGTAACTTATGAACTCATTTTTAGAATTATTTCATTATACTTTTATCAATCACGCCTTATTGGCTGCTGTTTTATCGAGCATTATTTGTGGGATTTTGGGCACTTACATTGTAAGCAAACGTATGGTATTTATTTCCGGAGGCATTACCCATGCTTCATTTGGTGGTATTGGAATGGCATTTTACTTTGGGTTACCGCCTTTTATAGGTGCCACAGCTTTTGCCTTACTTTCAGCATTGGGAATTGAGTGGATATCAAAAAAAGGAAACATCCGTAACGATTCCAGTATTGGTATTCTTTGGTCGTTGGGTATGGCTATAGGGATTATTTTTGTTTATATAACACCGGGATTTACTCCCAATTTAATGAGCTACCTTTTTGGAAGTATTTTAACCGTTGGAAGTTCCGAATTATGGATAATGACAGTGCTTGCCGGGGTTATCATTTTGTTTTTCACCTTATTCTACCGTCCTATACTTTTCTTTGCATTCGATGAAAGTTTTGCCCGTTCGCAAAAAGCACCGGTGGCTTTCCTGAATTATGCTTTAATATTACTTATTGCATTTGGAATAGTAATTAACATAAAGGTTGCGGGAATTATTTTAGTAATGAGCATGTTAACATTGCCTCAAAACACAGCCAACCTGTTTTCAAACAATTTTAAACACATTATTATTTATTCCATATTGATTAGTTTAGCTGGAACATTGGCAGGTTTAGCTGGTTCTTTTTGGTTAGGTATTCCTTCAGGAGCAGCAATTATCTTTACGCTTTCACTTATTTTTTTTATCGCCAAAATAGCCAAGCTAATTTTTGATAGAAGGAATAGGGAGAAAACAGAAATTAGAGATTTGAGATTAGAGATTAGAGATTAGAGATTAGAGATTAGAGATTAGA
>DYQV01000597.1 GCA_020719105.1 Rikenella microfusus | reverse complement strand
TTAACTCCAATAAACACATTATCGCTTCCGGTTGTATTATTTAGTCCACATTGGTTTCCTATAAATACATTGCTATAAGTCTCTGTGCTATTATATCCCGCCTTGTTTCCAATAAATACGTTGGCGTAACCAAGGGTTGTTTTAAAGCCACACTCATTTCCAATAAAAACATTGCTCCAGGAATCAATATTGGAGTATCCGGCTTGATGGCCAATCATCACGTTGGCAAATCCTTTCACACTGCTGTATCCACTATTGTTCCCGATAAACACATTGGCGTAGCTTTCAACATCTTCTTGAGAATTATGATACCCTGCATAGGCTCCCAAAAAAACATTATTGGTACCATTGGTTACAAAATAACCGGCATGGTCGCCCATAAAGGTATTGCAGCATGCCGAATCGAGCGAATAACCGGCTTCAATCCCCATAAAAGTATTGCTAAAACCTTTGGTTACCGAATATCCGGTACGGCTACCAACAAAGGTATTGGCGCTTCCAGTGGTGGTTTTGTACCCGGTTTCGAATCCTAAATAGACATTCCCCCAGGCATTGTTACTTGAATATCCGGTTTGATTTCCAATATAAACATTTTGCCAACCGGAATTCATAGAATAGCCTGACTTTGTTCCAATAAAAACGTTATCGTTTCCATTTTTAATTCCAAAACCACTCTGGAAACCCATGGCAATATTTCCATACGACAGTTCATTGGAATACCCTGCCTGTTCGCCGATAAATACATTGGAATTCCCGCCAATGCTATTAAAACCAGCTTGATTTCCAATATAAACATTTGAGTAACTATTTGCCGCCGATTCTGAATTATTAAACCCTGCCGCAGAACCTATCAATACATTGGAATACCCTGTTTTAACATGGTAACCGGCATCATTACCTAAAAAAGTATTTTCGCTGGTAGTATCAACGGAATACCCTGCCCTGTACCCAATAAACAGGTTGCTATTTCCATTTATATTAGAGTAGCCTGATAGGTAACCCAGAAATACGTTACTGCTACTGGTTTTGTTTTTATAACCGCTCTGATACCCAATAAAAACATTGTCGTATGATTTTTCATTATTGAATCCCACCTCGTTTCCAATAAAAACATTGGAAGCTCCTGCCGGACTATTGTAACCTACCTGATACCCAATAAGGACGTTATTATTGCTGGGCTCGTTTGAACCGGAAGCATTGTACCCGGTATTGGTTCCTAAAAGTATATTATTGTATCCATTAAGAAAGTTATAACCCGACTGACTACCTATAAACACCGATTTACCTCCATTGGTATTATGAAGCCCGGTACCTGTGCCCAAAAAGGTATTTTGATTTCCTGATGTGTTATTGTATCCGCTGGAATCGCCCACAAAAGTATTGTTGTTTCCCTGTGTATTTAAGTAACCCGAGAAGCTTCCCAAAAAGGTATTAAAAACTCCGGTTGTATTTGAATAACCCGCTAGATACCCTAAAAAGGAGTTAAAATTTCCGAACGCATTGCTAAACCCAGTTTTGTATCCCAAGAAAAGATTGCCCGAGCCTTCGGTATTATTGTACCCGCTCTGGTAGCCTATCAAAGCGTTTTCTGAGCCGGTTGAAATGGATAACCCACTTTGGTAACCAAGGGTGGAATTGTACAACCCAGAGGTAAGATTACTTCCGCTTTCATGCCCAATAAAATAGTTTTCGGGTTCCAAATACATGTAACTGGTGCCTGTATTCTTGCTCGATGATATCCCTC
>DYQV01000095.1 GCA_020719105.1 Rikenella microfusus | reverse complement strand
AAAGCACCAAAAACACAAAAATAAAAGATTACTTGTAATCTTTTGAAAAAAGGGAGTTTTGTCGTACACCCCTTTGTTTTTAATTCAGAACGCTAAATAACAACGCCATGCCAACCGTAAAAATTGAGCTGCAGCAAGGGAATGAACCCAATTCATTGATAATTTTTCGTGATGCTGTTATGGATGCGGTAATAGAATGCTTGCATTAGGTTGCTTTATTAGTAAGCAATTTGCTTTAAAACAACCCGTGTATTTCTGCATCAATTTTGTTGATGATGCTACTCAAGTCTGCATTCTTTTCACCAAAATTAAGGTGATCTACATCAATTACCAACAACTTACCTAAATTGTATTTACCAATCCAGGCTTCGTAGCGCTCGTTGAGTCGTTTCAGGTAATCGAGCCGGATGGTATTTTCGTAGTCGCGACCCCGTTTTTGGATTTGGTTAACTAAGGTAGGTACCGAAGCCCGCAAGTAAATCAACAATTCAGGGGGTTGCACCAACGAACTCATTAATTTGAACAATGAATAGTAATTATCAAAATCGCGGGAACTCATCAAACCCATGGCATGTAAGTTGGGGGCAAAAATATGTGCATCTTCGTATATGGTCCTGTCCTGAACCACTGTTTTTCCCGACTTGCGGATATCGAGTATTTGTGTGAAACGGCTGTTCAAAAAGTATATCTGAAGATTGAACGACCAACGCTGCATGTCGTTATAAAAATCGTTCAAATAGGGGTTTTCATCCACATCTTCGAAATGGGCTTCCCACTTGTAGTGTTTTGATAATAAACGGGTCAGCGTTGTTTTTCCCGAACCAATGTTTCCAGCAATTGCAATATGCATAATCTATGTTTTTATATTCACTAAAGTAAGTTTTTTTTAAGTTCAGACCGAAGTAATTTTTCTTTTTGTTATAAAAATTGTAATAAAATTGTCGATGGTTTGGTTATGAAACACATACGTTTGTTTTTATGTTAGTTGAATTCTTAATTAGTAAAAACGACTTTTCCGTTAGGTTGCATCAGCGAAAAAAATAAGTTGCCACTAGTTGCATTTGGAGCCTTTTTAAAGCCAATTAGACATATAGAATTGCTGGAAAGCTTAAGAATATGTGAAATGTGGAATGATTGTTTTTTATTTATGGTAAAAAAGTTTTTAATTATTCCTGATTCACTGACAGTAACTATTACGCTACCCCATTGAATTTCCGTTTGATTGGGAACTATTATGTTGCCAGAAATGTTGCATGCCCGATAGTTGGCAAAAATCAGGAAATTGTTATCGGTTCGCACAATATTAGCTAAGGCTCCGTTCAGCTCAAATGACGCACTCCAAAGAGTAGTTCCGGCTGAATCAATGGAACTAACAGTTAACGGTTCTAATTGAGAAAGTTGCGTAGTATCCTGGCCTTTAAATGCCATTAGGTATTTTTGGTTAATATCGTCAAAGTCGAAATAAACAGGAAACAAGCTAACCGGAATGCTAAACCGGGACATTTCATTCCCGATGGAATCAAACCGCACAACGGTATTAATTAGTGTGGTTTTTTTATGAGTGTACACCACAAAGCAACCGGAATTAGTACTGTAAACTTTCGAATCGATAAAGTAATTTACGGAATCGGGTTTAATTGGCTTTTCTATCTTTTTCAACCATTTTGTTTTTCCCGTTTTATCAGCGTATGATATAAAAGGAGCCATACTGCCTTTTATCAATTCCTGTCCGGTTATATAATTTGAGTTGTTTGAAGTTTTTACAAAATTACTGGTCTTGTAATTGCCTTTGTAATTAAACGGTGCTTTAAAGATGGGGATGGTATCTTTTCCATAAGAGGCAAATACACTCATCGGATTTTGGGTATCGAAGGCAATATAATTTTTCAAATTTTCAAACGATCCGTTCAATAATTGGAATAAAGTATCTTTTTGTTGATCACAAAAACGAGTCAACCCCGATTCCCCTTCATAGCTATGAAAGAATGATGAGAACCGATTAATTTTCGCATTGGAAATGGAGGATTTAAACTGTAAGAGTGCGCTATCGGCATTTGTTTTTGCATCAACCAAACTGGAATAATACCGGGCCTTACGCATCATTACTCCTTTGATTGTATCGGTAGCACTGTTCTGTTCATCTAACCATTGGGCTAAAAATTGCTGCTTTTTCCATTTATAGGTAAATAAGTCGCGCACCAAACTGTTGTTGTCGTATTTTCCGAGCATGTACAGGAATTTCTCATCAAAAATTGGTTTTGAAGCGTCTGCCGGTTTTATTAAATGGTTTACGGCTTTATTCTCAAAGCTTATAAAGTTTTTGTCTATGGTTTCAATTTCTTGCCTTAATTTTTGTATGTCGTTATCATAAAGGGCATTGAACTCATCCACCCAAAGGCCATAATTCCAAATCTGAAATGAATTATCCAGAAAATTTGAATTGGTTAACCCATCGAGACGAAATGTTTTTATTGGTTTAAGGGTGTATTGTTGGTTATAATCTTTTACAGGAAATTTTTTTATTAGTTCAAGATACCGATTAAAATAAACCAAGGTGGAATCGAAATTTGATTTTAGCTGATTTAGCTCTTTAAAAAGGGTAATATCGCTCTTCAGTAGCGTTTCATTCAGGTTATTGTGGCGATTATTAATTTGGTGGTACAAGCTGATGCAGGAGTTGTATAATTCTTTTGACCGTTCCAGATTTCGATATACCAGAATCACAGAATCGCGGTATGATTCAATTTGTCGTACTCTTTTTTCGACAAAATTCTGAATATCCAGGTTAGTTATTCTGGCTTCTTTTTTTTCAATGGGCAAATTCATATAAAAGTCGCGATTACTGCGGGCTTCATTTTCCTTTACATAATGAGTGTATACTTGTAAGTTTAAAAGGCCCGTACGTGACCAATACATGGCATTCTCAAAATCTCGGAGTGGATCGGTTTTATGCAACAGGTGGTAGGATAATTCACCCAATTGCACATAAATATTTGCAAAAAACGGATCGCTTTTTTGATAGATCATTAACTTGTTGTAACAATTTTCGTCCGATTGGGTAGCCATAGTTTTGTAATAATCATCATAATCCAAGGGTTGTGCCTTAACACTTAAAGCAAAAGTTAGCATAATGATCCAAGCGGCTATTTGTATCGATATTTTCATTTGTATTCTGTTTTTATTTGGTTGTTTCGTCGGTAAAACCAACAATTTTAAATTCAACCCGACGGTTAATTTTCTTGTTTTCTTCGGTATCGTTAGGAGCTAATGGCATACTTTCGCCATACCCTTTGGGAACTAGGCGTGCAACTGGAACCCCTTTTTCAACTAAATAGTTTACTACCGATTCCGCCCTGCGTTCCGATAATTTTAGATTGTAGTTATCGGAACCCAAATCATCGGTATGGGCCGATATTTCAACCACAATACTTGGATTGTCGTGAATTAGCAGTACCACCCGGTTTAATTCAGCAAACGACTGCTCATTCAGATCGGCCGAATTCGGTTCAAAAGTAATGTTGTTGAGGGTTATGGAGGTTTTTGCATTGAGTGGTTTTAATTCAACATCCAAACTTCTCTTTTCAGTTTCCGATTTAAGGTCAACCGTGCTATTAAAAAAGGAATAACCTTTGGGACCATTAATGTTGAACTCGTATTTATCTCCCTCCCGAAGCATAACCGTTGCTTTTCCCGAAACAATATCTTCAGCAGTTACCACAATGGTTTCATCGCGGGTGAGGTTATAAATTACAATCTCAGCAGCCACATCTGCCTGCGTTTCAAAATCACTGACATTAATTACAAATTCTTGTTTTTTGGGCACCAGTGGCAGATTGCGTTCAAAATCGGAAAAAATAATGTCATCGATTAAAGAAAAATCAAATTCACCGGGTTCAAACCCTTCGGAACTGGCGCTTATTTTATAATTTATTCCAATGGGTAGTTCCAAAACGTAACGCCCAGGATCTGAATTTACCGTTTTCACGTTCATTACTTTGCTGTTGGCATTGTTTGATATTCTAACAGTGGCACTGAGTGGCTTAAATATTTCACTGTCAAAAACCACTAAGGTTAGTTTTACGGTATTAAACAAGCTAACATTCTTAGAGGCAGTATCTGTTAAGCTGTTGGTTGAAAAATCTTTAAAAAAAGAGGCAAAAGAAAAGGATTCCTTCCGAACATTTATCAGGTACGACATTTTTGGAAGTAACGGGAGGTTGTATTCTCCGGTAAGAGAATCGGAGGTATAGCGGCCTAAGAGTTCTGAAGTAACCGGGTTATGAACAAATAAATTGGCTTTTATTGGTTTTCCATTCAGGTCCGATATTTTTCCTCCAATTTCAATCACCTCAATGGGTTTCATATCATCAGGCAAGGAATTGGTGTAAAGTAATCCGTTAAATACACTTTTTTTAATAAAGGAGCTGAGATGGTAAATAGTACCGTTATGAAATTCCGGATCATAATCATCGTTATCACTTACAGTTCCGGGGCATGGGATAGGTATTAGCCAACTATTTTTCATTATCTCGCGTGTAAAATACACATCAAAGCTTTCGGCATCGTTACGGATGGAGGCAAAGTAGAGTGTTTTTCCGTCGGGAGCAATATACGGAGTTGCTTCGCAGTTAATGTTAATGGGTTCAGCCATTGAAATGGGAGTTTCCCAGACATTATTTGCATTATTTATGGAATAGAAAATACTTTTACAACCAAGTTCTTTGGCATCGCGTTTTATTTTCGATACCAGAATATTTCGCGTAAAAAAGAGTTTATCGCCCGATGCCGTAATGCTTGGTGATTCTTCGTTTAAGCTTGAATTTACCGGTTCTCCCATATTTTTTGGATTCTCCCATTTTTTACCATCCCATCGGCTATAATAAATATCTAAACCCCCTTTTGAATCGGAATAATTTGCATTGAAGTAAAGTGTCTTTCCGGTGTAATCAAAAAATGGGCATCCAACAATAACAGAGCCTCCTAAATAGTCGTTTATTTCAGGAATAAGAACCACATCGGACCATTTTCCTTCGACAAACCGGGAAACAAAAAGCATGGATTTTTCCGCTAACACCATTTCGAATACAGCCAGGGTTTGGTCGTTATTAAAAGTAAAACTTTTAATATTTTGCCAACCCACCAGTGGTTTTGATGTAAAAGTTTCCTGAGAATAAGCGGTTAAAAATCCAAAACTGAGGCAAATTAAAAAAATGAGTGTTCTTTTAATTAGGGTATGGGTCATATTCTTCATGTGGTTCGATTGATTGCTAATTTATTGGTTCGATTTTTTTTCAATGTAATTTTCAATAGTATTTTTTAGCATTTTGGGTTCTGTAATTCCGTAACAGGTGTTAAAAAAGTGTTCCAAAGCGGAATAAGTTTTTTGATTATTTTTTTCGGGAAGATAGTTATAAACCTCATCAAATTCAGCATAAAGATTTTCGGTAGTTACAAACAACAGATCAAAGTTTGTGATAAGTTCCGCATTTTTCGATTGAGGTTCATAATAATACAGATGGACATTCTCAATCTTTGATTGGTTGAAATTGGATCCATTTAATTCAGTCAGGTTATTTTTTTGAATACGGACAACTTGTTCCCGAAAACCAAGCCTTTTGGCAATTTTAAAGGTGTCGAGGGTGTATTCAAACACAAAAAACTTATCCTTGCTTAGGGCAAATTCCCTGGAATTAACGTTAAGTCGTGCTTCATCGCCTATTACGGTAAACCGTTTCCGCCCGAAGAGCTCTTTTATAGAAACTCCTATTGAAGCGGTTCCGCGGGTTGCTAATTTATTGGTGTCAACCACGTTGGGGCTTATTATTTCAGAAACTTTTTTCCAGGATATTTTCTCTGGTAAAAACCCGGTGGTATCCAGTAATTTTAGGGTAAACCATCCGCCTTTATCATCCATTAAAACGGCAAAGTCTTTAATTTGGTGAAAACAGATACTATCCTTAGCACCGATTTGACTGTTTTTTGTTAAGCAATTTTCTGCTTTCTGGATTCCAATGCAGCCTTCGGTTTTTAAAACCCGGTAGTTATTTTGTGCTTCAACCCATGAGGAAAAAGCAACTAAGGTTAGTATTATTAAAAGCTTCATACAAGAATTAGATTAGGAACGGTTAACTATTTTTTTAAATAAAATATAAATTCGCCCCCTTTATGTTCCTCCATTTTCATGGGACGTCCAATAGGAGTTTGTTCTGAAACGGATTCGACCCTGAATTTTACATTTTGTATCAATTGCGATATGGAAATGTTTTTCCTGCTCGATGCAAGTACCTCCATTAGTGATTGGGCAAAAGGGCTATTCCCACCAATTTGGCCATCGGCAACCACCTCAATATTACCTGATGAAAATGCCCAACGCGATGGAGTCTTGTCATCATTTTCGGAGTAGGAAATGGCATTGGTTTTAAAAAGTGACCCTGAGAAACAGGCATCCGCAATTAATACAATGTGTTTGGCATTAATCTTTGTAAGGTAATTGTAAATAACTGAAGTTTGTATGTAATTGCCTGTATTATTCTCGGGAGCATCCACCGGAATCCAATAACCATTATCCCATTCTTCGTCGTAATTACCATGTCCGGCATAATAAATAATTAAATTGTCGCGCAAGGTGCAGGTATTTTTTATTTTCACCAGCTCATTCCTAATATTTTCATAGGTACCATTGGCATCGTACAGTTCATAAATATTCTTTTCCGAAAATTGGTATCTCGAAGTAAGTAAGTCCCTTATATCTCTGGAATCCTTAACGGCATTATTCAGTTTGGGCCATTTCATATAATCGTTTATCCCAATAACCAATAAGTAGTTAATTGGTTTAGGGTCGGGATTGAATTCGATGGTAGCTGTTTCCCAAAAATCCTCATCTAAAAGCATGGAATTTGGATCGCTATCAATTTTAAAGGTAATTTCGGCCATATCGGAATTGTTTCCAGTAGGCTCTTTTATAAGGATTCGGAGTTTGTTTGGCGCATCGGATATTTTCTTTATTCCACGGGTATTCGGATTGTTATCGAGATAACTCACCGGGATTTCAATGGTTTTGGTTTGGCCTGCAATCAGGGAATCTATTTTAAGCGTATTGTCATAAGTAATACCCGGAAGCGCAATGGGTTCAGTAACCAATACCACTAAATTCAGCGCATCGCCATTCCCCGCATTTTGTAATTCAAACTTAATGAACGCTTTGTCACCTTTCCGTAGTGAGCCAATTAGTTTGTTCGTATATTCGAATCGGAGTTTATTGATTAATAGCAGAGGGTTACCTTTTGGAGTATCCACAACTGCAAGTGTAGCTGGTTTTTCGGCGGCTTCAATCTGGGGAAGTAAACTGCGCAAGTTTTTTTCCAATACGGCAATGGTATTGAGTGCTTCAAAAGCATCCAATTCTTCGGGTCTTAATTTTAATACCTGCTGCAAATGAGGTTTGGCGGTTTCAAAATAGTTTAAGGCCATGGTAATACCTTCTTTACCTTGTGTGGTAAACTGGTATGGGTTCATCTCACTGAGAGCTTTGTTATACTCAACACCCATCAGAAAATAAAAAGTTCCTATATTAAAGTGGGCATCCACAAAATTTGGGTCTATTTTTATTGCGGTAGCGCAGGCATCAATTGATTTTTGATAATCCCCTTTATGATAATAAATCAATCCTAAGTTGTAATATAATTTGGCATCGTTGGGTGAAGTAACGAGCATTTTTTCAATTTGCTCCTGAGCTTTATCTATGTTACCGGTTCTGAGGTAAAAGTCAATCTCTTGTTTTAGCAGCATTTCGTTGCTCGGAAAATTCTTCCTTATTTCAGCGTAATAGACTGCTGCTTTTTCGTTGTCCGGATTTTTAGTGGTAACAATATCAAGCAATAAATTAGCCGCGTCGAGATTCGTTGGAAATTTATGAATATAGGAATCGGCTTTTGTGAGGGCATCGCCGTAATTTCCTGTTTCGTAAAAAATCAAAATTTCCTCATACAGCAACCCAGCATTATTCGGAAATAATTGCAAACCTATTTGAAGAATTTGGTAAGCCTCTTGAGGTTTTTTTTCTATGCTCCGCAACGAGGCAGCCTGTACTTCATATAAAAAAGGAACATTGTATTTCAGTAGAATTAGTTTTTCAGCCGCATTTTTTACTTCATCCGATTTACCTGCTTTTAGTCCACAATCAGCAATATATACGAAGGCGGTTGTGTCAAAAGGGACAATAGTTGAGGCTTTTTGAAAATATTTTAGGGCATCATCAAAATTCCCTGATTTGTAGAGCTTTTTCCCTTGATTAATTTCGTCCAGCCATTTTTGGTTAATGTCTTGTGCTTGTATGCTATTAAAATGGAATGTTGCAGCTAAAAAAAACAAAAAATATTTTTTCATGAGGCAGCTATTTTTGGTTATAAGAAACGCATTATCAGGCTGAAAATTAATGGTTATACAAATTTATAAAATTGAACAATAAATAGCTATTTTACCTAAATTTATTTTTGAAAGAAGATGAATTGCAAATTCACTGACTCGGTTAATTTAGTAAAAATAGTTATCCCGCTTTATTCATACCTGAGCACAGCGAAAGGTGTGAATGTGCG
>DYQV01000596.1 GCA_020719105.1 Rikenella microfusus | reverse complement strand
AATCAATTACAATTAAACCTTTGCACTCTCACATGGCATAGCACGGTCAATTTTCTTCACCATTCCCTGTAATGCAGTTCCCGGACCAACTTCTATAAATGAAGAAGCTCCATCGGCAATCATGTTTTGAACCGTTTGAGTCCATCTAACCGATGCGGTAAGTTGTTTCTTAAGGTTTTCTTTTATGATTTCAGGATTTGTTTCCGGTTTGGCTGTAACGTTCTGATATATTGGGCAAATAGGTTTTAACACCTTAGTTTCATTAATTGCTTTTTCCAGCTCCACACGGGCAGGCTCCATCAACGGTGAATGAAAAGCACCACCAACAGGCAGTTTCAAAGCTCTTTTTGCACCTAGTTCGGTTAATTTGGCACAAGCTTTATCTACTCCTGCAATAGAGCCCGATATTACCAACTGGCCGGGAGTATTGTAATTGGCCGGTACCACCAATTCTGGTATTTCGGCACAGGCTTTTTCAACAACTTCGTCATCCAATCCAAGAATGGCTGCCATAGTAGAAGGTTCCACTTCGCAGGCCTTTTGCATGGCCAGTGCCCTTTTGCTCACCAACACCAATCCATCTTCGAATGATAATGCACCAGCGGCAACCAATGCTGAGAATTCACCAAGGGAGTGCCCGGCGGTCATTTCGGGTTTAAAAGCTTCACCCATAACTTTTGCTAAGATTACAGAGTGTAAAAATATAGCCGGTTGGGTTACTTTGGTTTGCTTCAAATCTTCGTCTGTTCCTGCAAACATTAGGTCGGTTATGCGGAAACCCAATATTTGGTTGGCTTTCTCAAACAAGTCCTTGGCTAATGCTGAATTGTCATACAGGTCTTTTCCCATTCCTACAAACTGGGCTCCCTGTCCCGGAAAAACGTAAGCTTTCATAGTTATCAGTTTAAAGTGTGTTGGCAAAAGTAATAAAATTGAATACAGGCTCACACAGTTGCGCCAATTTTATCATTTCCAAACTTGACTAAACCCGGATTATTCATTAATAATCCTGACGATTAAGCTACACCTCAATATTGGGAGAAAAATAATCCCAATTTTGGGTGTAGCTAAATCGGGGTTTTCCGCTTTGCTACCCAACACCCATCGCACATTCACACCTTTCGCTGTGCTCAGGTATGAATAAAGCGGGTAAATAATGCTTTTAATTCCCAACAACTTTCCCTATTTTTATTTTTTAAAGTAAAAACAGAAAACATGAATGCAAATATTTTTGATGTAGTAGTAATTGGAGTGCTCGTTTTGGGTGCTTTCCATGGATATATAAAAGGCCTTATTTCATCAGCAGCATCACTTGCAGCCTTGTTGCTCGGAATTTGGGGTGCTATTAAATTTTCCGATTTTGTGGCAGGATTTATCAGCCGTTGGATGCATGCAAATGAGCGTATCACCAGTATTGTTGCATTTGCAATAACATTTGTATTAATAGTTATTGCCATCAGTCTTATTGCCAAATTGTTGGAAGGAATTGCCGAAGCCTCCGCCTTAGGAGTAGTTAATAAAGTATTTGGCTCGGCTTTTGGAGTATTAAAATATGCGTTACTCCTAAGTATCGTTTTGGTTGTAATAAATGCCGTGCGTCCTGCGGCTATCTCTCCTGAATTAAAGCAGAAGAGCTTGTTTTACAAACCGATAGCATCGTTTGCCCCTACTATTTTCCACCGTCTGAAATTTGAGGAACTTAAAAAAGAAGCTGAAGAAAAAGTGGGTGGGGTGAATATTTGATCTTATAAATAA
>DYQV01000595.1 GCA_020719105.1 Rikenella microfusus | reverse complement strand
TTCATAAATATTAGGAGAATCATTTACCCACACAAAATGACATAGAACCATAATTAAACTGCTTGAAATATTTCACAAATTTTGCATAGAAAAGCAATTTCAATTCGATTATGTATGCAATAATTGTTAATTTTGCACACAATGAATAGAACCAACTAATGCGGGAACTTGAAAATTTTGGTATAATACCAATTAATACAGCAGTGCTTCATAATCTTTTTGGAGGCTACAAATCGCCCAAAGACAAAGTAAGTCATTTGCAAAAGGCCGGTATTTTATTACGATTAAAAAAAGGGCTGTTCGTTGTTTTACCCAATATTTCTAGCCATGATATTTCTGTTGAATTAATTGCCAACCATTTGTATGGTCCCTCTTATGTTTCGTATCAACGAGCACTTTTCTTTCATGGGTTAATACCAGAACGCGTTTATACTATCAAATCGGCTACCATAAAGCGAAAAAAAATTTATATTACACCAGTGGGTAATTTTGAGTACATAACAGTGCCTGCTAAATATTATCCTATTGGTTTGCAAACAATTATTGTCAAAAATACCCATGCCTATATTATAGCAAGCCCTGAGAAAGCAATTTGCGACTTAATTCTGGCAACTTCAGGTTTGCGGTTTCAGTCAAAAAAGGCCATTCGTGAATATTTGATTGACGATTTACGAATCGATTTTAATTACATAACAATTTGGAATACAGCAATTATTGAAGAGTGCATCAGGTATGCTTATAAAAAAAATGAGTTGCAATTATTTTTAACCTTTTTAAAAGATGAGTACAGTATTTAACCAGATGTTAGCACGGTATGATATAAAAACTAACGATGACAGGCACAATGCCCTGCATGAGGTAATGCAGCAAATTACATTGTTGGCATTAAACAGGGCTGATTTTTTTAATAAGGCGGCATTTTATGGTGGCACTTGCCTTCGAATATTTCATGGATTGCAGCGATTTTCGGAAGATATGGATTTCTCGTTGCTCGAAAAAGACAATAAATTTACCCTTGAAAGCTATTTTGACACCATAAAATCAGAATTTAGTGCACTTGGGCGGGAAGTTGATATAAGCAGGAAAGAAAAAAAAACAGATACTCAAATTGAATCGGCCTTTTTAAAAGATTCTAACGAAATTTACAATATTGAATTTCAAACAGAACGCGGCATAAAAATTAAAATTGAAGTTGACAAAGACCCACCCTTGCTTTTTAAAACAGAACATAAATTATTGTTGTTGCCCTATAGTTTTATGACTAGATGTTTTACATTGCCGGGTCTTTTTGCGGGCAAAATGCACGCATTGCTATTCAGGAATTGGCGCAACCGGGTAAAAGGTCGTGATTGGTACGATTTGGAATGGTATGTGCGCAATGGGGTTGCAGTCGATTTTAATCACTTGTTTCAGCGGGCGATGCAGAGCGGTTATAAAGGCAAAGAAGTATTTACCAAAGAATTGTGTATTGAGTTGTTAAAAAAAAGAATTGAAACTACAAATATCCAAATGGTTAAAGATGATGTTAAACCATTTTTAAAAAACATGCAGGAAACAGAAATATGGTCAAAAAACTATTTTCTTCAATTAGCAGGAATGGTGAAATTTGAATAGAGGTAGTATTTTATAGATTCGTGAAAATTTGCGAAATCGCAGCTAAATTCTTCTGTTTAATTGTACATTTTACATTTCAATTCTTATCTTCATTTGGTTTAAACTACCTAGCCCGCTTTATTCATACCTGAGCAAAGCGAAAGGT
>DYQV01000594.1 GCA_020719105.1 Rikenella microfusus | reverse complement strand
TTAGGTTTTTATGTTAATTCCTCTAGTAAATCTTTGCCTTTGGCAACGGCTTCGTCAAAAGTACCATAAATGGCATGAGTGCCAATTATGGGCAATATATTGTTTTTCTCTAGCACATTGCGAACTTCCGGATTCACCCCTGAAAGAAGAACCGTAATTCCCGAACTTTTCAACATTTTTAGTGATGCTTCAAGATTATGCAATCCAGTGGCATCAATAAATGGGACGTATCTCATTCTAAGAATCAGGATTTTACTTTTATATCCGGTTTGTTTAATAATTTCGCCATACTCTTTAGCCGAACCGAAGAAAAATGGACCACTTATTTCATATATTCCTATTTCCGATGGAATGTTATTGTATTCTTGCAATTGGTCGCTTTCAATTGTAGTTAGCCCTTTGGTTCCTACATCGCTCATTCGTTTCATAAACAATAAGGCCGATAGCAAAACCCCAATTTCAATGGCAATGGTTAAATCGACCATAACAGTGAGTAAAAATGTGGTCAAAAGTACAATTATATCGAATGAGGAGCCTTGGAGGATGGCCTTGAAAGAGCGCCATTCACTCATATTGTAAGCCACCACAATAAGGATGCCAGCCAAACATGCCATGGGTATCAGCTTGGCATATTTGCCAAAAAACAGCATGATCAGAAGTAGCGTTAAAGCATGTGTTATACCGGCAACGGGAGTCCTTCCTCCGTTTTTTACATTGGTTGCCGTGCGTGCAATGGCACCTGTAGCTGGAATGCCTCCAAAAAATGGGGTAACAATGTTAGCAATCCCTTGGGCAATTAATTCCGTATTGGAACGGTGGTTGCCTCCAATCATACCATCGGCAACAACGGCCGACAAAAGAGATTCGATTCCTCCGAGCATAGCAATAGTTAGTGCAGGTGCTAAATAAACCGAAAGGGTAGCTATATCAATTTGTGGCAAACTAAATGTGAAATTGCGTGGAATATCACCAAAGAAAGATTCAATAGTATTTACAGGGATAGTAAACAATTGTACCGTAAGAGTTACCAATATGATGGCAATGAATGAACCAGGTATGCGTCGGGTAATTTTTTTTGAATAAAGAGTAAGTATAATGGTTACTACTGTAATAATCAATGCCATCCAATTAATTTGATTTAAATTTTGGGCATAAGTCACCCATTTTTCAAGGAATGGGGCTGGTACTTTTTCGATGGGAAGGCCAAAGGCATCTTTGATTTGTGTGGAAAATATGACCCATGCTATTCCACTGGTAAAACCTATAATAAGCGGATGGGGAAAGAATTTCAAAAGATTTCCAAGCTTTAATAAACCAAATCCGATGAGCATAATTCCAGCCAACACAGTTGAAATAATAAGTCCGTTTACACCATATTGTTCCACTATGGCATAAACAATAACTATAAAAGCGCCAGTAGGTCCACCAATCTGTACCCTGCTTCCTCCTAAAAATGAGATAATAAAACCGGCAATTATTGCTGTAATGATGCCCTTTTCAGGAGAAACACCTGATGCCACTGCAAAGGCAATGGCTAAAGGCAAAGCTACAATTCCAACCACTATTCCTGACATAACGTCGGCGGTAAGTTGTTTTTTGCTGATGCCGTTTTTTAATAAACTAAATAGTTTGGGTCGGAATAGTTTCATTATAGTTAATTTCTAAAGTTGCAAATTTAAAGGCAATTATTGTATTACTATCAATATACTTTGTTTTATTAGCAATTCAGCGACAAATATTTTTAACCCCACGTATATAA
>DYQV01000593.1 GCA_020719105.1 Rikenella microfusus | reverse complement strand
ATACTTAAACTAACCCGAAAAATAATTAGAATGTAAAATATACACTAAATTTCCTTAAATTTAATGGTTAAATTATTCCAATAGCTTATGGAAACTCCCTGCAAACTCGCTGTTAACTTCACCAATTCTATCTTTGGGGTTTCGTATCTAATTCAGAAATCTTGCGTTAAAGGTTTCTTTCAGCCCTACAGGCTGATAGTTTCTGGTAGCACTGTACTTGGGGGTTCCGCTAAAGCGAGACAAGTGCCCCAAGTTAAGTTATCAAAGGCTTTCAGCCTTTTTTGCTCATCAACAAATAGAATACTTCTTACCAATAGAATTGTTTCAGCATACAATAGCCTGAAAGGCTATGACATCATAACTTGGTCCCGATATCTATCGGGAGCCCCAAGTCTTGCCACGCCAATTCAAGTTCAGCCTTTATGGCTGAGACAATCCTTCAACAACTAAATAATAATGAGCTTAATAGACAAAAGTAATGCTAAAAACCTTATGAAAGTTTATCGATTCCGGCTTAGGAGTTTACCTTAATAAATTTTCCTGTGTATAGCTTATCCTCCCATCTGAATTGAATCATATAAATACCAAGTTCAAGTGCAGATACATTTATTTCATGGCTTCTTTGGTCAGTATACAAAAAGCTATTCATTACTGTCCGCCCCTCTATATTATAGATAGTTATCAATACTTTTTGGGAATTAAAGCCTTCGGGTATCTTGAACCGGATTTGTTCATCTGCCGGATTTGGATAAACCTGAATTTTCATTCCACCTATCATGGGTTCAAAGATATTTAGGGACGAAGAATCAACGTTAACAATATTTTTTTCAATTACTCTCTCAAAAAGTAACCGATGTCCGGCATCATTTAAGTGAACACCATCTCCACTATCGTAATCATCGTTTATACTACCAACCGTGGCTG
This sequence comes from Rikenella microfusus, assembly GCA_020719105.1. GTDB lineage: Bacteria > Bacteroidota > Bacteroidia > Bacteroidales > SZUA-534 > GWE2-40-63. The sequence continues at coordinate 837 of DYQV01000593.1, read as the reverse complement.
AATCTGCCAATTCAGTCCAGAAATCGATGGCCATTTCTCCAAAGCGAGAAATCGTGGAGTCGCGCATCACAACCAAATTAATCTGATTCGGAAAAGCCATATTCCGTGGCTGAGTCGTTGCCACCCAAACAGGCACTCCAGCCGAATCGGCCTTACTAAGAACAAGGTCATAGTTTTTTAACTGGTCTTGGACTGGATATAGCGCTGCTGCATCATTGCTTGGTAGGTTAATAATGATAGCATCCGGCTCGTAACTTAGGGCCTTAGTGATATTCCGGTTCACATCAGGATTTGGCTTTCCGGTAGTATACGAACCACTTGGCAAAATATGATAGGTAGTATAGCCCCCTTTAGCCAGATTGATGACTTCGTTAAGTGGATTAATGTCCTGAACATACTTTTTATAACGGTTCACCCAAGCCGAGTCTTTTATACTGGCACCATCGCCAAAAGCCGTAGATGAACCCAATACTACAATTTTTACCTGTGCTTGAAGCAAATGAAAGGAAAAAAAGAATAAAACGATAAGAAAATGTGTTTTCATGTGTTTCTGTTTTTGTATATAATTGATATTTAGTTTATTGGCCTTTTTCAAAATATAATCATTTTCTGTTGGTGTGCTATTTTCCGCTCATGGGTATTTCATATATTTGATTTTTTAATCTTTGTTAGATCGAATATTGTCACAAAAGTAAACAAATCTCAAGCAATTCAGCAAGTATTATTCGTAGTCTATTCCGATACAAGATAAAGATTTTTGATCATATATATCCGGATGGTACATACTTAACCCGGATTATTCATTAATAATCCTGACGATTAAGCTACACCTCAATA
>DYQV01000592.1 GCA_020719105.1 Rikenella microfusus | reverse complement strand
TCGCAATGCTCAGGTATGAATAAAGCGGGTTAAATCCCCTTCGGGATTTTTTTAAAAGCGATTTCCCTGTTTAGGGCTTTGCTTTTGTTTTTTTTTATAAAAAAGACTTATCTAAAAAAGCGTTTCCCTTTTCACTAAAAAAGGAATCAGCACATCGCGGAAATCGCTGTTTACATCAGCCTCGGCTAAATCAATTTGGTACTGGCCGCATTTTGAACGGACTTGATTCATAAATAATTCCAGGTTCTGGGTATAATGGCTGCGGATGTCGTTGGGGTTAAGCTTAAGTATTTCGCCCGTTTCCATATCCACAAATTTTATGGGCCTGTTCTGGTATCCCAATTGCTGTTCCAGTTTTTTGTCGGTTACATGAAAAAGCACCACTTCGTGCTTATTGTACCGCAAATGTTCCAATGCGGCGAAAAGTTGATCGGTGTTACTGGCAAACATATCGGTAAAAAGGATTACCAGAGAGCGTTGGTGGATTTTGTCGGCTACCAGATGCAATGTGTCAGCCAATTGAGTAGTGCGGTTAAAATCCTTTTTATCGCGGTGTAGGCATCGGTTCAGCTCGGCATACAAGCGCTTACTATGCGATTCTGACAATTTCATTTCTGATAAAAATTCTATTTTATCGGAAAACAAGGTGAGTCCCACCGCATCGCGCTGCCGGCGTAACATTTGAATCAATACTGCCGCTGAGTATATTGAAAAGCTTAGCTTGCTTATCACACTGGCTTCATCAAAAGGAAACAACATGGATGAAGAAGTATCGATTAAAATCATGCAGCGTAAGTTGGTTTCTTCTTCAAACTTTTTTATAAACAACTTATCGGTTCGGGCATATAATTTCCAATCGATGTGTTTGGTCGATTCGCCGGAATTGTACAATCGATGTTCTGCAAATTCAACTGAAAAGCCATGATAGGGGCTTCGATGCAGTCCCGTAATAAAACCTTCAACTACCTGACCTGAAACCCATTCCAGATTATCGAACTGTTCAAAATTAAATATTTCCTGTAAGTTTTTCATGTTATGGGTGAAAACAAAAAATCCGGTAATCGAAACCGAGGCCAATTACCGGAAAATCTCTTTTTAAAATGCTTTTAAAGAAGCTTGTTCAATTTTTCAGCCAATGCAGCTTTGGCTACAACACCTACTTGTTTATCAACTACTTCGCCCCCCTTAAAGAATAATAAGGTAGGTATGTTCCGAATACCATACTTCACGGCCGTAGCAGAATTATTGTCCACATCTACTTTCACCATTTTAGCTTTTCCCTCCATTTCGTGGGAAAGTTCTTCAACTATAGGTCCAATCATTTTGCATGGGCCGCACCATTCAGCCCAAAAGTCCACCATTACTGGAACGGTCGATTTTAATACCACTTCTTCAAAATCTGCATCTGTTACATGAATTGCCATTTCTATATATTTTTAGTTGTTTGTTTTTTAACTCTTAACTACAAAGATATAGGAATAAATGTTTGAATGAATGCAAAGAATTGAATAATTCTAAAAAATATATTAACATATTAGCCGTATGAGGATAAAACAAAAATTGTAAACTAAACTGTTTAAGTTCAGTCAAAAACCTATAAAATCAATACCTCTAAATACTTTAAGTACTCTAAATACTTTAAGTACTCTAAATACTTTAAGTACTCTAATTACTTTAAGTACTCTAATTACTTTAAGTACTCTAATTACTTTAAGTACTCTAATTACTTTAAGTACTCTAATTACTTTAAGTACTCTAATT
>DYQV01000094.1 GCA_020719105.1 Rikenella microfusus | reverse complement strand
AATGGAACAAATTATCAATAACAACAGAAAGCACCAAAAACACAAAAATAAAAGATTACTTGTAACCTTTTAAAAAAAAAGGGAGTTTTGTCGTACACCCTTTAATTCGCGATTTTTTTAGAGTCACTTTATCTGAAGCGATTTTTACCATCCAAAAACCGGATAGGTCTTTTAACCCTCTTAAAAATATGTATCTTTGCAGCCTTTATTGAAATTGTATGAAATTCAAGTTGTTAAAAACTGATACCAAGACAAATGCCCGTTTGGGGGAAATAACTACCGACCATGGAAAAATACAGACCCCCATTTTTATGCCTGTTGGAACGGTAGGAACCGTGAAAGGTGTTCATCAAAAGGAGGTTAAAGAAGATATAAAAGCCCAAATCATTCTCGGAAATACATACCATTTATACTTACGGCCAGGTATTGAAATATTAAAAGCGGCCGGTGGATTGCATAAATTTATGAACTGGAACGGACCCATTCTTACCGATAGTGGCGGTTACCAAGTTTTTTCCTTATCGGATAACCGCAAACTCACCAAAGCAGGAGCTAAGTTTAGCTCCCATATCGATGGTTCAAAACATGAATTTACTCCTGAAAATGTAGTGGACATTCAGCGCATAATTGGAGCCGACATTATAATGGCATTTGATGAATGTCCCCCCGGAACGGCAGATTACAGCTATGCCAGCAAGTCGCTTGACTTAACTATGCATTGGCTAATCCGAGGGTTGAAACAATTTGATAATTCAGAATCCTTATATGGTTACTCTCAAGCATTTTTTCCAATTGTTCAAGGTGGTGTTTATAGCGATTTAAGAAAAAAAGCAGCCTATCAAATAGCTGAATTGCAGCGCGAAGGCAATGCCATTGGTGGTCTTTCAGTAGGTGAGCCCACTGAAATGATGTATGAAATGACAGAAGTAGTTAATAGCATTTTGCCTGCCGATAAACCTCGATATTTAATGGGTGTGGGAACCCCGGTAAATATTCTGGAAGGTATCAGTCGCGGAGTTGATATGTTTGATTGTGTAATGCCAACACGCAATGGAAGAAATGGGATGCTTTTTACCAGTGAAGGCATCATAAATATAAAAAACAAAAAATGGGAGAACGATTTTTCGCCCGTCGATCCCGAAGGTACCTCTTACGTTGATAGTTATTATTCCAGGGCTTATTTGCGTCATCTATTTGTTTCAAAGGAACTGCTTGGACCCCAAATAGCCAGCATCCATAATTTAGCTTTTTATATTTGGCTGGTTGAAACAGCACGCACTAAAATAGAGCAAGGAACGTTTTCAGAATGGAAGGATCAAATGGTTAAGAATTTGGCCGTTCGATTGTAAAATAATTTTAATTTTGGTAGCATAATATTCATTCTTTTGAAAAAGCTAGATTTATATTTCATTAAAAAGTTTCTGAGTACGTTTTTTTTCTCTCTCATGCTACTCATTTGCATAGTTATCATCTTCGATGTGTCAGAAAAGATTGATGATTTTCTTGAAAAGGAAGCACCTATAAAGGCCATCATTTTTGACTATTACTTTAACTTTATTCCTTATTTTGCCAATTTATTTTCTGCTTTATTTACCTTCATTTCGGTTATATTTTTTACATCAAAATTAGCCGGGAATTCTGAAATTATAGCCATATTAAGCAGTGGCGTTAGCTTTCGTCGGTTGATGGTTCCATATTTTGTAGCGTCATTAATTCTTACTATTTTTTCCTTTATATTAATAAATTGGGTTATTCCCCCAGCAAATAAAAAAAGACTTGCATTCGAGGATGTTTACATCAACGGCCGATTCAGAAACGATGAAAAAAATATTCACCGGCAAATACTCCCCGATAATTTCGTTTATATGGAGAGTTATAATAATGTTAATGATATTGGTTATAAATTTTCCATGGAAAAATTTGAAAATGGTGAGTTGAAATTTAAACTAATTTCCGATTATGTGCAATGGGATACAACCTTGAACAAGTGGAAAATTACCAATTATATGATTCGAAATATTACCGATGGTGCTGATTCGATACTAACCGGTCGCCGACTGGACACTACCCTGAACATGTTGCCTTCTGATTTCAGGCATCGGGTAAATATTGTGGAAGGCATGAATTATAAAGAATTGAATGAATTTATTGCACAAGAAAAGATGATTGGTTCTGAAAACGTTACTTTATGGCAGATTGAGAAAAATGAACGCTTTGCTTATCCATTTTCAACCATCATTCTTACTCTTATTGGTGTATGCATATCTTCTCGTAAAACAAGGGGAGGTATTGGTCTGAATATTGGCATCGGTATTTTTCTGGCATTTTCATACATCTTGTTTATGCAGGTAACCACTGTTTTAGCTACCAATGCAAACATGAATCCACTTTTGGCCGTATGGATTCCAAATATTGTATATTTAACTATTGGTTTATTACTTTATAGGAAAGCAGCCCGATAGAAACCATAAATAAATTTCGCTGATAAACAATGGCAAAACTCAGTATGTCATAAATTTCAGTTAATTAAAATTTATTTAACTTGCCTTGCTTAAAAAATAAAGCTTTTAAGCTGCTTATAATTGGCTAACATATTGGAATTATGATGTTTAATCAAAAATAATTTATTATGTCGTTAAAACAAAAAACACTGGACCTCTTAAAGAGGAGGGAACAGGTTCAAATGGGAGGTGGTGAACAAGCCATTGAAAAGCAGAAAGCTATTGGTAAGTTAACAGCTCGCGAACGTGTTCTGGCAATTCTCGACAAAGAGTCGTTTCATGAGTATGATTTGTTTGTTGAGCACGAAGCCCGCGATTTTGGGATGGCTACTAAAGTACTTCATGGCGATGGGGTAATTACCGGAACCGGCACCATTTATGGGGCACCTATTTGTATTTATGCTCAGGATTTTACGGTTGCAGGAGGTTCTCTTGGATACAGTCATGCACGTAAAATTACCAAAATTATGGATCATGCACTCAAAATGCGCGTGCCATTGATTGGAATCAACGACTCCGGAGGCGCACGCATTCAGGAAGGGGTTAACTCATTGGCTGGTTATGGCGAAATTTTCTTTCGGAATACCTTGTCATCAGGAGTAATTCCTCAATTATCGGTAATTTTGGGACCTTGTGCCGGTGGTGCAGTGTATTCACCTGCTTTAACCGACTTTGTTTTTGTTGTTGATAATATCTCAAAAATGTTTATCACCGGACCGGAAGTTATTAAAACCGTGTTAGGTGAGGAAATTTCAATGGAAGAATTGGGTGGAGCAAGAGTGCACAGCGAAGTTACCGGTAGTGCTCATTTTTTTGCAAATAGCGAAGTGGAATGTTTCGATCAAATTAAGAAATTAATCACGTTCATTCCATGGAATAACGGCCAAAAAGCCAGACCATTCCCTCCAAAAGAACCTAAATCGGGTTTCAATATTGAAAAAATCGTTCCAAGTGATCCTTCACAGCCTTATGATGTTCGTGATGTTATCAGAGCAATTGCTGATGATTCCGACTTTTTTGAGGTACAAGCCGATTTTGCCCGTAACATAGTAATAGGTTTTGGCCGTATCAATGGTGAAACTATCGGCTTTGTTGCCAATCAACCCATGGTATTGGCTGGGGTTCTTGATTGCGATAGTTCAGATAAAGCCGCTCGTTTTATTCGTTATTGCGATGCCTTTAATGTTCCGTTGGTTACTTTAGAAGACTTGCCTGGTTATTTGCCCGGTGTTGATCAGGAGCATGCTGGGGTAATCCGGCATGGAGCAAAAATATTGTATTCATACAGCGAGGCGACTGTTCCTAAAATTACAGTTATCTTGCGCAAAGCTTATGGTGGAGGCTATATTGCAATGAATTCGCGTCACCTTCGTGCCGATTTTGTTTTTGCTTGGCCGAGTGCTGAAATAGCAGTTATGGGGCCCGAAGGAGCGGCTAATATTATTTTCCGTAAGGAGATTATGGAGGCTGAAAATCCGGATGCAATGCGTAAGTTAAAGGTGGAAGAGTACAAAGAAAAATTTGCAAATCCGTATGTTGCCGCTGCAAAGGGGTATATTGATACCGTAATTGAGCCCAAGGAAACACGCAAGTTATTAATGCACGCCATTGAAGTTTCAAAAAACAAAAACGATGGCCGTCCGAAAAAGAAACATGGAATACCACCATTTTAAACCAATATAGTATGGAAAAAAAAGTTAAACTGGATACATTATGTATTGGTGGAACCAATTATAAAACCACGTTAACCGCGAAGTTTATAAACCGGAAACAATGGGAGCCATACAACCCCAAATTAATTAAAGCGTATATTCCGGGAAATATTCTTAAAATATTTGTTAAGGAAGGACAAAAGGTTAAACAGGGAACTAAATTGTTATTGCTTGAAGCAATGAAAATGAAAAACCTGGTGGAAGCCCCTGTAAGTGGAATAGTTAAAACCATTCATGTAAAGGAAGGGGTTATGGTTCCCAAAAATGAATTGCTCATTGAAATAGAATAAAAAGTGGCTGTCTAAAAAGTAAGAAAAGCAATAACCACAAAGGTCGCAGAGCTATTCACCGAGTACGCAAAGAATTAATTATCAATATGTTAATCTTGGTGTCCTTTGAGTATTCTTTGTGTTCTTTGTGGTTAAATCTTCTTATCTGACAGCCTCTTTTATTTTGATAACCAGATAAAATAATTTTTTGGGAAAATATTTTTCAAATCGGGTTTGCTCTTAAATATTCCAAAGGTGGCAGAACCACTTCCTGATAAGGAAGCATAAATAGCCCCAACCTCGTATAGCTTTTCTTTAATTGCTCTTATTTCAGGTTTTTGCTTAAAAACCGAGGTCTCAAAATCATTTAATAAAACACCCTTCCAAGTTTCGATAGGTTCTTTAATAATTTCTTTCACTCTAAAGGAAGGGTTCGATGGTTTTACCATGCTATACGCTTCTTTGGTACTTATAGGAATGGGTGGAATTACCACTGCAATACAAAAAGCTGAAAGATCAATAGTTAAAGGGCTTAGCAGCTCACCCCGGCTTTCCGCCAATACCGGCTTATTTTTAATAAACATGGGGCAATCGCTTCCCAATTGAGCAGCATAATTTTCAAGTTTTTTATCACTTATAGTTAGTTTTAACAAGCGGTTTAACCCGCTAAGCATAAAAGAACCATCGGCTGAACCTCCACCCAATCCAGCTCCAAAAGGAATTGTTTTATGTAAATGAACTGAAAGTGAAGGTAGTTGGTAATCAGTGTTTAATAAGTTGTATGCTTTAATTATCAGATTTTCGTTGGGATTTCCATCAATTTTGAGGCCTGTGGAACTAAAGATAATTTTTTCCCCTTTGTTCAAGGAGTCGGAATGATTCAATGTAATTATGTCGGTCAAATTTATAGGATACATTACTGTTTCCAGATTATGATATCCATCGGCTCTTTTGTTAAGTATTGAAAGGCCAAGATTTATTTTTGCATTCGGAAAAAGTATCATTTTTTTATCAACAAAAGTTATTTTTTATGGTTAATAACCTGTGAGTTATTTATTTCATAAATATCGGTATTTACTTTGAGTCCCGAAAGTATCTTTTTCTAACTTTGCTATCCTTTTAAAAATTTGGAACCGATGGCAGAAAAAAAATACAATTCCAGCAAAAATACTACTGATAAAAGTACTCTTGATTATGGTAAAATACCTCCTCAAGTACTTGAATTTGAGGAAGCTGTATTAGGTGCTTTGATGCTTGAAAAGGATGCGGTGCATACGGTAATCGATATCTTGATACCCGATAGCTTTTATAACGATGCTCATGGTAAGATATTTAAAGCAATTTTGTCGCTGTCATTGGAGCATAAACCCATCGACATTCATACAGTAACCCAACAATTGAAGATTAATGGAGAGATTGAATTGGTGGGGGGAGCGTTTTATTTGGCGCAACTTACCAATAAAGTAGCATCTACCGCACACCTTGAATACCATGCCCGCATAATTGCTCAAAAACACATCCAGCGCGAGCTTATTCGCGTGGGATCAAACATTCAAACACGGGCTTTTGAGGAATCTGATGATGTTTCGGATATGTTAGATCAGGCGGAGCGCGAATTATTCAATATTGCAGAAGGAAATATAAAGCGCGAAGTTTCTAAGATTGATGTGGTTATCCGTGAGGCAATTCATCAAATTGAAGAATCAGGTAAACGACCTGACGGATTGAGTGGTGTTCCCAGTGGATTTACTGAGCTCGACCGATTAACTTCTGGTTGGCAAGCTTCTGACTTGGTTATTATTGCCGCCCGTCCTGCTATGGGAAAAACAGCTTTTGTGCTTTCTATGGCTCGCAATACTGCAGTGGAGCATAAAAGGCCGGTAGCTTTTTTCTCACTCGAAATGTCGAGCATTCAATTAGTAAACCGGTTAATTATAAGTGAAACGGAACTTAGCAGCGATAAAATTAAAAACGGAAAGCTTAAGGATTACGAATGGGCTCAGTTGGAATCAAAAATCAGAAACCTCGAAGATGCCCCCATTTATATTGATGATACTCCAGCGCTTTCTATATTTGAACTCCGGGCTAAATTGCGTCGGTTAGTTATGCAGCATAAAATTGAACTGGTAATTATTGACTACCTGCAGTTAATGACAGCAGGTATTCAGGCTTCCAGAGAGCAGGAAGTAAGTTCTATTTCGCGATCGCTTAAAGCTATTTCCAAAGAATTAAATGTGCCTATCATAGCACTTTCGCAGTTAAACCGTTCCGTTGAAATGCGTGCAGGCGATAAAAGGCCGCAGCTTTCCGACTTACGTGAATCAGGTGCAATTGAGCAGGATGCCGATATGGTGCTGTTTATTCACCGTCCCGAATACTTTGGATTGACTGAAGATACCTTGGGTAACTCACTCATTGGATTGGCAGAGATTATTGTAGCAAAACATCGTAACGGAGCAACTGGCGATGTTCGGTTGAGGTTTAAAAAAGAATTTACCCGTTTCTGCGATGTGGAAGAAACTTTTTCCATTACCAGCCCAGGTGCAAATGGAATTACTTATCCTTCGAAAATGAACGAAGAAATTCCAGGAGGTCAAAAAGAAGCAGCTTTGCCTGTTAATGCTGGTTTTGATAATCCGGGTTTTAACATAGATCAACGTTTTGAAGAAGCTGGTGACGCCCCATTTTAAAAAGACTCCCAATTTCTCAATTCTCAATTATTGAAGAATGGGCAAGGAACCATTTAATTATTATTTTTGATTTTTAAAACACGGTTTAATTTTAATTAATGAGGAGTATATTATCCCAAACAATGGTTTTCTTTTTGGTTCTTGTAATAGGAATTAAAAGCCATGCGGCTTCAATTCTCATTCCCATGGATGAAAGCCAAACCAATCATTTAAAAGCGTATGGTCTTACTTATTGGGTTTTGCAAAATAATCTGGAGGTACAATGGCTTTTGAATTATCGGGGAGGTAGTTTTTTAACCGGCTATCAAAAAGAAATTGAGACGGAATGTATGGTTCGGGGCATCAGCTTTGAAGTAATTGCCGATGTGCAAGCCCAAGCTATTTTATCAGAGATAGCCACAGATGAAGTGAACATGGATGCTGTTAAACTGGAAAAAGCTCCTAAAGTGGCAGTTTATTCTCCAAAGGACAAGCTTCCCTGGGATGATGCGGTAACTTTAGTATTAACTTATGCCGAAATTCCTTACGACATTATTTATGATGCAGAGATAGTGCATGGTGACTTGGTAAAGTACGATTGGTTGCACTTGCATCATGAGGATTTTACAGGCCAATATGGAAAGTTTTATGCAGCCTATCAAAATATGGCTTGGTACCGAAATCAGGTTTATAATGCCGAAAAAGAAGCTGCGGAGTTAGGATTTTTAAAAGTATCGGAACTAAAACTGTTTGTGGCGCAAACCATTAAAGAATATGTTAGTAAAGGTGGTTTTTTATTTGCTATGTGTTCGGCTACTGATAGCTACGATATTTCTTTGGCGGCATCTGGCATCGATATTTGCGAATCCATGTTTGATGGGGATCCATCAGATCCCGATTTTAACAAAAAACTTGATTTTACCAAAACCTTTGCTTTCAGAAATTTTAAGGTGAGTAAAAACCCTTATGAATATGAATTTTCCGATATTGATGTAACCACTTCGCGCAAAGTGGTTGAAAGCGAAGATTTTTTCACCCTCTTTGAATTCTCGGCTAAGTGGGACCCTATACCTACCATGCTTTGTCAAAACCATACTTCAATTATTAAAGGTTTTATGGGACAAACCACCGCTTTCAACAAAGATGTTATCAAACCCGATGTATTGATAATGGGTGAATACAAAACGGCTGGTGAAGCCCGCTATATTCATGGCGAATTAGGCAATGGTACTTGGTCGTTTTATGGTGGACACGATCCGGAAGATTATCGTCATTTTGTGGGCGATGAACCTACCAGCCTCGATTTACATCCCAATTCACCCGGCTATCGGTTAATATTAAATAATATACTCTTCCCTGCGGCAAAAAAGAAAAAGCTTAAAACATAATTTCTTCTAATATATAATTGAGAAAAGGGTCAGAAAAGATTGAATCTAATCTGTTAGCCCGGATTATTCATGAATAATCCTGACGATAAAGCTCCTCC